>JBQCJC010000233.1:0-7465 GCA_051953135.1 Thermoanaerobaculia bacterium
CGCGTGCGCGGCGGGATCGTGGAGGTACTCGAAGTTGTTTAGAACGGTGTGGAAATTCGTGGTGCATCCCGAATTCATCGACGAGTTCATTCGGCATTACGAAGCGAACGGCACGTGGTCGCACCTGTTCCGCACCGATCCCGCCTACCTCGGCACGGAGCTCTATCGCGACGGCAACGCGTTCGTCACGATCGATTCGTGGCGCGATGAACTTTCCTATCGAACGTTTCGTGAACAGCGTCGCGAGCAATACGAAGCCCTCGATCTCGCGACCGAGGGCTTGACGATTTCCGAGGAACACATCGCGGAGACGCGCGGCTAGTTCGTCTTCGGCTCCACACCCAACTCGCGCAGCAACTCGTGCGCGCCGTCGACCGCATCCATCACCCACAACATGTACCGCGAGTCGACGTGGATCGAGCGCGTCACTTTCGGATTGAAGAGAAAGTCCGCGTCGATCGATTCGTAGTTGCCGTCGAACAGCAATCCGACGAGCTCCCCTTTCGCGTTCAACGTCGGCGAGCCCGAATTGCCGCCGGTCGTATCGCACGTCGAAAGGAAATTCACCGGCACATCGCCGATCGATGGAACGACGTACGGCTTCGTCTTCGATTCATCTTTCGCCGCCGCGAGCAACGCCGGCGGATTCGCGAACGGCTCCTTGCCGCTTTCCTTCTCGAGGACGCCGTGCAACGTCGTGAACGGCGAGTAGTTCGTCGCGTCCTTCGGCGAATAGCCTTCGATGCGACCGATCGTGATTCGCAACGTGGAGTTCGCATCGGGATACAAAGTTCCGCCGCTCACTTTGCGCAGGACTTCGAAGTACCCAGGACGCAGTCGCGCCATCGCACCGGTCCATGCGAGATCGTCGTCTTCGCGCTGCTGGAACAGCGGCACGAGCGACGATGCGAGTTGCAACATCGCGTCATTGCGCGCGTTGAGTTGCGCGGTAGTCTCGCTCAACATCGTTTTGCGCTCGTCTTCGCTGCCGACCTTCGTGCCCGCGTAGAGCTTGTCGAGATACGCGTCGATGCCGCCCGCTTTCGCAATCGCTTCGTCGAGCACCGCGATGCGCTGCGACTTCGGCAGATTCGCCGCTTCCTGCAGGAAGTACTTCAGCACCGCGCGATCGCTGCTGACATCCATCGTGCGCTGCGCGCGCGCAGAGGCGTTGAGCAGAGATGGCCACTCGCGCTCCTGATACTTCGCGAGGCGATCGATGTCCTTCTTCGTTTTCTCGCTCGCGAGTCGCACGATTGTCATCGCCTGTCCAAGCATCGGCGAGCCGCGGCCAACAAGCCAGTCGAGCACGAGATCGCGTTCGCGGGTGTCGAAGTGCGCGGCATTGATCTTCTCGATCTCCGCGAATGCGCTCGCGTACTGCGCCAGCGCCGGATCTTTCATCGCCTCACGCATCTTCGCTTCGCGCGCGAGTCGCGCGTCGAGAATGCGATCCTTCACGAAGCCTTCGTTGACGCTGGTGTAGTTCTTCAGCGAGTTCGCGAGGCTCTTGATGCGCGACGCATTCCTGATCTGCACGTCGCGATTGTTCTTCCCTGCCTCTTCGAGCAGGCGAATGACTTCGGAGAAGTAGCGGATGTTCGCGGGATAGACGAACTCCTGATAGTTGCGAACTTCGTCGGCGGTTTTGTAGCGGAACGTACGGCCGGGATAGCCGGCGACGAGCACGGCATCGCCTTCTTTCACGCCGTCGGTCGC
Organism: Thermoanaerobaculia bacterium; assembly: GCA_051953135.1. Lineage (GTDB taxonomy): Bacteria > Acidobacteriota > Thermoanaerobaculia > Gp7-AA8 > Gp7-AA8 > QHVT01. The sequence goes on from JBQCJC010000233.1 coordinate 1,720, forward strand.
AATCTTCAGCCAGTGTTTCGGGTGATACGGCTTGCCGTCGACGTACGCGCGATAGAACGAGAAGTCGCCGGTGTGACGCGGCCATTCGAAGTTGTCGATGTCGCCGCCGAACTCGCCGATCGCACGCGCGGGTGCGTAGACGAGACGAACGTCGCTGATCTCCATTTGCGTGAGACGCAAATACTGCGAGCCTTCGAAGAATCCGGAGACGCGGCAGCGCACGCCGCCCGGCTTCTCGCATTCCGCGACGAGCTCTTTCTCCCGACGATCGAGCAGCTTCGCGCGGTCGACGTCTTTCGTCTTCGGAGTAATGCCGGCGAGAACGCGCGTGGTGACGTCTTCGATGTTCGTCGTGACCCACACTTTTGTTCCCGGCGCGGCCGGAAGTTCTTCCTCGCGCGTTTTCGCGTGGAAGCCGCTGGTGATGAGATCGCGCTCGGGCGTGGAGTTGTGCTGGATGGAGCCGAAGGCGCAGTGGTGATTCGTGACGACGAGTCCGTCCGGCGAAACGAAGGAAGCGGTGCAGCCGCCGAGGGAAACGACGGCGCCCATCGGATCGCCGGTGAGGTCGGCGAGTCGCGCCGCATCGAGCTGGATACCCGCGGCCCGAAGCTGAGTCGCGAGCTCAGGCATCTGCTGCGGCATCCACATCCCCTCGTCCGCAAATGCGGCCGAGGTCAGGAGGAAGGAGATGGCAAGTGCGAAGGCAGTTCGAAACATGCGCCGGGATCAACCGTAAAAGAAGTGCCGGGCAATCCCGGGTGAACGGGCCGAGGGCCGAGGGCAAAGGGCCGAGAGAGAATTCGTGACGCAAAGTTCGCCGCTCACGAAGATCCTCCCGGCCCTTGGCCCCTGGCCCTCGGCCCTACTAAACTCACTGTCGCAAACTTGGAGGGGCGACACACCATGGGCATATTGGACAACCTGAAAAATCAGTTCGGGTCTCAGTGGATCGAAGTCATCGAATGGCTCGATGACTCTGCCGACACGCTGGTGTACCGGTTCCCCGTCTACAACCAGGAAATCAAGATGGGCGCGCAGCTCACGGTGCGCGAGAACCAGATCGCACTGTTCGTGAACGAAGGCGAAGTGGCGGACGTGTTCAAGCCGGGACGCTACGAACTCTCGACGCAGAACATGCCCATCATGACCACGCTGCGGAGCTGGAAGTACGGCTTCAATTCGCCGTTCAAGGCCGAGGTCTACTTCTTCAATACGCGCATGTTCACGGATCAGAAGTGGGGCACGCAGAACCCGGTGATGATGCGCGACGCGGAATTCGGAATGATCCGCATGCGCGCGTTCGGCACGTACGCGTTCCGTATCGCGGATGCGAAAACGTTCTTCACGACGATCGTCGGCACGCAGGGTCTCACCACGACCGGCGACATCCTCGGACAGTTGCGCTCGACGATCGTGAGCAACATTTCCGACGCGGTTGCCGAATCGAAAATCGCCGCGCTCGATCTCGCGTCGTCGTACACCGAGCTCGCGGGCGTCGCGAAGAAAGAGCTCGAGCCGCATTTCACCGGCTTCGGTCTCGAACTGAATCGCTTCATCATCGAGAACGTTTCGCTGCCGGAAGAAGTCGAAGCCGCCATCGATCAGCGTTCGAAGCTCGGCATCCTCGGCGATCGCATGGGCCAGTACGCGCAGATGCAGACCGCGGAGTCGATCAAGATCGCGGCCGCGAATCCGGGCGGAATCGCAGGTGCAGGCGCCGGTCTCGGCGCAGGCATGGCGATTGGCCAGGCCATGAGCGGTGCGTTTGCGAACAATGCGGCGCCGCCGCCTCCCGGTGCATCGGGCGCCGCGCCACCGCCTCCTCCGGGTGGCTCGCCGAACGTGCCGCGCTGGTCGCTCGCGATCGAGGGCAAGACGTACGGTCCGTACACCGATGACGCGCTCAAGGCGATGATTCAGGGCGGACAGGTCGAAGCATCGACGCAGGCGTGGCGCCCCGGCGCCGCGGGCTGGGCTCCGCTCGAGACGTACTCGGAGTTCGAATCCGGCGGAGGCACGATGCCGCCGCCTCCCCCGCCGCCATCGAAGTAAATTGCTTTGGCGCCGGCCTCACCCGCCGGCGCTTTTTTTGCGCACATGACTGCTGAAGCCGTTTCCGCGAAAGTTCGCAAGTTTCCGTGTGAAGGATGTGGCGCCGATCTCCGCTGGGATCCGGGCGTCACGGCATTGCATTGCCCGTACTGCGGAATGGAAAAGAAAGTCGAGGCGCCCACGGGCGTCGTCGAAGAACGTTCCGTCGATGCGGCATTGCGCGCGCCGCGCAACGTCGGCTGGGGCGCGGAGCGAAAGGTCATCGTCTGTAAGCGCTGCGGCGCACACACGACGCTCGAGCCTCATGTCTCCGCAAGCGCGTGCGCATTCTGTGGAACAACGGCAGTCGTCGAAGCGCCGCCGAATGAGAACGTTGTGCGTCCCGAGGGATTGCTACCCTTCCGGATTACGCGCGATTCCGCATTGCAGTCCTTCCGGAAATGGCTGCATAGCCTGTGGTTCCGTCCCAACGATTTGAAGAGCAGCACGCGCGTCGAAACCTTACAAGGCGCGTACATCCCGTTCTGGACGTTCGACGCCGCGACGTATTCGCATTGGACGGCCGAGGCTGGCTATTACTACTACGTCGATGTGCAGGTCGTTGAGAACGGCCAGCGCGTCACGCGGCGAGAACAGCGCACGCGCTGGGAACCGGCCAGCGGCGATCTCGAATTGTTCTTCGATGATATCCCGGTGCCCGCATCGCGAGGTGCGGACGCGGCGCTCTGTCGCAACATCGAGCCCTTCCCGACCGCGGATCTCACGCCTTACGACCCGTCGTATTTATCCGGATTTCTCGCCGAGGAAAACGCGATCGATCTGGATGAAGCGCAGGAGACCGCGAAGGATCGCATGCGCGGCGAAGCCCGCGCCGCGTGCTCGCGCGAAGTGCCGGGCGATACGCAACGCAATTTGCAGGTGAACACCGCGTTCAATGCCGTCGCGTACAAGAACGCACTGCTGCCATTGTGGATCGCCGCCTACGACTACAAAGGCACGCCGTATCGATTTCTCGTCAACGGCGTGACCGGCAAATGCACCGGCACCGCGCCGTGGTCGTGGGTAAAGATCACGTTGCTCGTGCTCGCGATTCTTACGATCGTGATGATCGTGATCATCGCCAAGGGCGGAAGCTAACCAGAACGTCACACACGCGCTCGCTCCCCACGCTCGGCATCCTCTAACATCGGCACATCGTCTGTCCGTGGAGGGTGCCCATGCGTCGTCCTGCCGTTGCATTGCTGTCAATCGTCCTCACTGCAGTCCCTGCATTCACTCAGGAAAAACCGTTCGGCGCCGTCACGAACGTCACCGCGATTGAAGTCACGGCGGAAGTCGTCGACGCCAGCGGCAAAATCCCGAACGATCTGAAGGCGAGCGATTTCGCGATCCTCGAGGACGGTGTCGAATATCCCGTCGCGTCGCTCGAATATCTGTGCGCTCAGTGCGGACCTGCGCCGGCAGCCGCTCCCGAAACGACAGCGGCTGCAACGAACAGGACAACAGCGACGCCATGGGACATCGTCATCTACATCGATTACGAGCTTTCGAGCCGCACCACGATTCGCGATGCGGTGAAAACGCTGCTCAGTGAATCGGAGCGTTTGACGCGCAATGGCCGCGTCGAGGTCGTAGTTGCAGATCCGACGCCGCGCCGCATTCTCGCGGCCTCCAGTGATCCAAAAGCAATTGCGGATGCATTGACCGCCGCGAGCAAGATCAATGCACAGAGCCGCCTCGCCAATGTGCGGCGCGCATTCATCGATAGTACGGACGATAAAACCGGCGCCAATGAAGGTGCTTATTCGAATATGACCGACATGCGCTCGTCGATCGCCGAGGAGAGCATGCTCATTCAGAATTTCCTCGGGCGTCTGTCCGCGTGGCTCGGCGGATATCCGCGCCAGTCGTCGCGCGCACTGCTCCTCGTCGCGGACGGATTCGACATTAATCCTGGCGATTTCTATTCGGATTCCATGACGCCGGCAATTCCAGCCGAACGCCACACGTCGAATCGCGTCGCCGCGGGCGGCAGTAATTCGACGGGCGCCGACATGCGTGCACAACGCCTGGCAGCGCAGGCGCGCACCGACGGCGGCAAATTACAGAGCGACGAAATGACCGACTCGCGCCGCGCCTATCACCCGCTCGCCGCACAAGCGGCCGCCGCGGGCTGGACGATCATTTCCATGCGCGGCGGACTCAATGCCGAATTAGCGGCCGAGTCTTCCATGGGCTCCGGCAATAACGTCGTTTCGAATTTCAATACGAACGGCGGCGGGATGGGACGCGCGACGCGCGGATTACAAGCACGTCCCGTGGAAGCGCTTGCGACCTTCGCGGAGGCGACCGGAGGAACGCTCGTCGCCGATACTTCGAAATTCGGGAAGACGATCGAAACGCTTGGCAATCGCGTTCGCCTCACCTATCAGGTCTCGCGCCCAATTGACGGGCTCGTGCGTCAAATCGACGTGCAATCGCGTCGTGCGGGATTGAAGGTCAATGCGGCGCGATTTGCATCGTCGTCGACGCCGGAGCTCGTCGCCAATAGCCGCACCGCGGCATTGATTCAAAGCGGAACGGCACCAGGCGAATTACCGGTCAGTGCGAAATTGCAGCTCGATAAAAGCGTGAAGGGAAATCCGGTCGGAACGCTCGAAGCGCGCGTCGGCCTCGCGCCGATTGCGCCATTGAAACCACAGCTCAAGCAGGCCACCGTGCGTGTGACGATCGGCGTGGCCACGGGCAAGGATCAGCCGCGCATCATTCATCAATTGCATTCGAATTTCGATTTATCGCAGCTCAATAGCGCGACGTTCACGTCGCCGATGCAGTTGCCGAAGAATGTCGAGAAGGTGGCGATTGTGGTCGAGGAATTATCGAGCGGCGCCTGGGGCGGCGCGGTGTTGCCGTTCGCGAAGAATCAGGATGTGATCACGACCGCCGGCTGGACCGATGCTGGCGCGGATCCGATGAATTGGCTCCCATACGAAACCGCGCTCAAGGAAGCACAGAAGGTCGGGAAGCTCATCGTGCAATGCGCGGGCTGCGACGAGAAGATCTTCGCGGACACGACGCTGCGCAATACGCTCAACACGGCGTTCGTCGCGACGAATAAACCGGATACGACGCCGCATGTGCTGCTGCTCGATCCATGGGGTCATCAGCGTTTCGATTGGAAACCGGCCAATGCGCCGGATCTGACCGCGAAATTACGACTGGCGATGTCGATCGGCTCCGCGCTGGTGCAGGCAGGCGCACAAGGCGACACTCCCGAAGCGCATTTCTCCCTCGGGTTCGCGTATCTCCGCGCGCAATCGTTTGAGGATGCACAACGCGAATATGCGCTCGCGGAAACCGGCGCGCGTGCAAAGGGGGACAACGTGCTCGCACAACGCGCCGAAATTCAGCATGCCGCCGCGAGCGCGCAAGGCGGAAAGCGGAATGAAGGAATTGCGGCGCTCGAGAAGATCGTCAAGGCGCCGGCCTCCGCTCTGACCGAAGCCGAAGCGTGGCTGATCCTCGGGCATCTGCGTAAGAGCGCGGGCAACGAGAAAGGTGCGCGCGAAGCGTATGCGAATGCCTTACAGCATGCGCCACAGGGTTCGGAAATTCAGAAGGTGGCGAGTAAGCTCGTCAGTGGTAGTTGATTAGAGATCCGATAACCGCCACAGTGCGAGTCGCTTGTCGC
>JBQCJC010000234.1:0-18047 GCA_051953135.1 Thermoanaerobaculia bacterium
CGCATCTGCGCGGTGCTCGTGGAGAGCGGACCGGTTTCGTCGAACGACGCGGCGAGCTCGCCGTTGATGTAGTGCAATCGCTTCGTGCCGTTGAAAAACACGGCGATGTGCGTCCAGCGACCTGGTTCGATCTCACCGCCGTTGCGCGCCGATCCGGCGCCTTTGAGATACGAGCGCAGTGTCGGTTTTCCGCCGACGCCGCACAGTCCAATCCACCAAGCGGCCGTGTAGTCCTTCCCCGCAATGCTGCGGCAGTCTTCACCGGCGAGGTTGTTCGTGATCGAGACCCACGCTTCGAACGTGTACGCGCTCGTCGGATTGAGCGCAGCACTGTGCGGAATCGCGGCGTGGCCGGTGTTTGGCGACGCGCTGGTTGTCATCCACGCGCCGAAAGGTTGTGCGTTCGCGGAGATCGTGAGGACGAGAAGAGAGAGAGCAAGCACCGGCAGCCACCGGCGCACGAGCATCCGAGACATCCGTTCCTCCTTTTGTTGTGCGTACAACTTTAGGCGAAAACGGCCTCGAAGGCTGACGGACTTACAGATCGACGGCTGCCGGCTCCGGTATCTCCTTCATCAATTCGTAGCCTTCGGAACGCGCCACGTACGTTGCGATCGTGATGTCGCCGGTGACGTTCAGCGTCGTGCGGCACATGTCGAGAATGCGATCGACGCCGAGGATGATCGCGATGAGCGCGGGGTTCACGCCGATCTGCGCGAGCACGAGGATGATGAACGGAATCGATCCCGAGGGAACGCCCGCGGTGCCGACGCCGCCGAGGATCGCGAGATAAACGACCATGAGCTGCTGCGCGACCGAGAGATCGACGCCCGCGAGTTGCGCGAGGAAGAGCACGGTCACGCCTTCGTACAACGCGGTGCCGTTCTGATTCGCGGTCGCGCCGACGGTGAGCACGAAGGAATTGATGTCGCGCGGAACACCGAGGTTTTCTTCGGAGACGCGCAGCGCAGTCGGCAGAGTCGCGTTTGACGACGACGTCGAGAACGCCGTGATCATCGCGGTCTTGATGCGCTTGAAGAACTCGATCGGATTGATTCGCGACAGCAGCGCGACCGACGCGGAGTAAACGCCGAACATGTGCAGCGCGAGACCGAGCAGCACGGTGAGCACGAACCAGCCGAGACTCGCGAGCAGCCCGAAGCCGAAACGCGCGGTCATCGTGAAGAGCAGGCAGAACACCGCGTAGGGTCCGAGCCGCATGATGATCTGAATCGCGACTTCCGTTGCGGCGAACACCGCTTCGAGTACTGAGATCAACGGCGCCGCGGTGTCTTTCGGAACCATCGTCAGCGAGATGCCGAGAAACAGCGCGAAGAACATCAGGCCGAGCATGTCCGGCGTTTCGCGTCCGACGGAGTAGAAGACGTTCGTCGGCACGATCGTCTTCACGACTTTCAGCATCGCGGGATCGGTGTCTTCGGCTTGCTCCGTCGCGCTGACGCGCTTCTTCGCATCATCGCCGTAGCGTTCCGCGAGTTGTTGTGCGACCTGCGGGTCGATGCGTTTACCGGGTTTGATCGTGTTCGCGAGCACGAGCCCGATGACGACGCTGATCGCGGAGATGATGAGCGTGTAGATCAGCGACTTCACGCCGATGCGGCCGATGCGGCGGAGATCGCCGAGTCCTGCAACGCCGACGACGAGGCTGGAGAAGACGAGCGGGATGACGAGCAGGAGCAACAGTCGCAAGAAGAGTTGCCCGATCGGATTGGTGATCTGTTCGGCGACGAATTTCAGATTCACGTCGGTCGCGCCGAGGATCGCGTTGGCGGTTCCGCCGGCGATCGCGCCGAGAACCAGTCCGATCAGAATCTTCGTGTGAAGGGGAATCCCGCGCCGCAGCTCAGCCATATGGCGCGGGATGATACGACGGGAAACGGCAGCGGCACGCTGCCGTTTCGTGAGTCGCGATTACGCGCTCGCTTTGCGGTACGCCGCGGCGTATCGCTTCGACGCGTCGGGGTTCTCGGTCGTCTTGCGAATCTGCTGCTCGAACGTCTGCTGCGTGAGTCCGTGCTGCGTCAGCAACTCCATCGCGCGATCGGGAGTCTTGCGAATCTGCGCGCCCAGCTCACCGAGTTGTTCCGGCGTGAGCTCCTGCGACGATGCCTGCTGTTGCTGCACCGCGGCCGCGCGCGGCTGCTCGTTCGATGCCGCCGTCGATTTTTGATTCTGATTGCAGCCGCCCGCGATGGCGAGCAGCACGATGACGATGAGTGTCGATGCCTTTCGCATGATCATCCTTTCCGGCCTTTGCCTTTGCCTTGTCCTTTGTTTCCGCCACCGCCGCGACCTGAGTTGCCGCGCTGCTGGTCATTGCCGCCTCCGCGCTGCTTGCTGACGCGCGGCGCGGCATTGCCCTGACCCTGCGACGGCGCGACGCGCATCACCTTCGCGGGTTTGCGCTGTTCGACCTGCACACGTGGTTGTCGCGTCACGCGCGGCTTCGCGGCTTGGTGCTCTTTGCGAACGGTTCGTCGCGGAGACGTTGGTTGCGGCGTCGCGCGGAAGCGGCGCTCGCGTCGATCTTCAGCATCGCGAGATACAGCGCGCGGCGCGGCGACGCGATTGCGCGTGTTGCCGTGCACGACTTCCGCTCCGGTTTGCACACCGAGGTCGCGTTTGAGCAAGCCCGGAGGCCCGCCGTGCGGATGCGTACTCGCAACGCGCGTCGTGACGACCGGCGGCAGAATCTCATCGCGATCGACGATCACTCGCGGCCGCGGTGCGACGACATCGATGTCGACCGGATCGTACGCTTCGTATCGATTCGCGATCGCGTACGCCAACGGACGTCCGGTGATGCCGCGATCGATTTCCGTCGAAACGAACTGAATGAATTGTGGCGACGCCGTGCGATCGACGAGTACCACCGGCGAGTAGCGCACGACCTCGACGAACTGCGGCGCCGGCATGCGCGCCTGATTCAGCGCCGTCACGAACTGCATGAGATCCGACGCCGGCACATTCGCGAGATTCGAGACTGCTGCAACCGCGAGCGGCATCGCGATCAACGCCACCGGATCGAACTCAACCGGCTGGAATCGCGTGACCACGACCTGCGGCAACACTTCGCGTTGTTCGACGACGGTCAGCACCGGTGGGTCGGTGATCGCGATGTCGTTGATGCCGTACGTTTGATAACGATCCGCGATCGCAAGCGCGAGCGGCTCGCCGACGATGCCGCGGTCGTACTCCTGCGCCACGTAGGTCACGAATCGCGGTTCTTCCGGCGCGACGATCGCGACCGGCGCATAACGCACGATCTCGACGAACTGCGGCGCGGGCACGGCCGCGCGATTGAGTGTCGTGACGACGCTGATGACGTCGTTCCGCGGAACGTCGGGCAGCGCGACGACGTCCGCGACCGCGAGCGGCATCGCCGAGATGGCGATCAGATCGTCGGTTTGCAAAGCACTCGCGGCACTCGGAAAGACGAGCACGCAAAGCGCGAGCAGTAGTGGCAATTTGTGTTTCATTCGGCCACCTCCTGCAGCGATGTCAGTGCAATGGGTGAACCCATTTCGCGACTGAAGCAGGCGCGACCAGCGTGCGGCGAGCGCTACAACTCGGGGCGCCGCACTTCGAGCGTTCGCGGTCGCGAGAACGCTTGCTGAAGGAAGGGGAAAACGTCGTCCGCGGGCAGTGGCTTGCTGAAGAGATAACCCTGCATGAGATCGCACGCGTAGTGGCGGAGGAACGTGTACTGCTCTTCGGTCTCGACGCCTTCGGCCACAACTTTCAAGCCGAGCGTGTGCGCGAGATTGATGACGTACGACACGATCGCGGCGGCGGTTTCGTCGGACGTGACTTCGCGCAAAAACTCTTTGTCGATTTTGACCGTGTCGATGGGGAAGTGTTTGAGATAGATGAGCGAGGACTGGCCGGTCCCGAAGTCATCGACGGCGACGCTCACGCCCATCGCGCGCAGTTCGCGCAACACGTTCAGTGTGAGATCGAAGCTCTGCATCGCCGCGCTTTCGGTGATCTCGAGTTGCAGCATTTGCGGCGGGATCCCGGCTTCCGCGAGTGCGCTGCGCACGACGTCGACGAGTCCGCGATGCTGCAGTTGCACGGCGGAGATGTTGACGGCCATGCGCAACGATGTGAGTCCGCGTTCGTGCCAGCGCTTGAGTTGCGCGCACGCGGTGCGCAACGCCCACTCGCCAATCGGCACGATCATGCCTGTCTCCTCGGCGAGTTGTATGAACTCCGCGGGTTGCACGATGCCGCGATTCGGATCACGCCAGCGCAGCAACGCTTCGAGCGAAACGATGCGGCGGCGCGCGCGGTCGTACACCGGCTGGTAGTAGAGCTCGAGCTGCTGGCGCTCGATCGCGTGATGCAGATGCTGCTCGAGCGCGAGACGCCGCACGTACCGCTCGTTCATGCTCGCGGTGAAGAGCTGCGCCTGATTGCGGCCTAACTCCTTCGCGCGATACATCGCCGCGTCCGCGCATTTCAGCAGTGTCTCGGCGTCATCGCCATCGGCGGGATAACAACTGATGCCGATGCTCGCGGAGACGTAGATTTCGTGGCTGTCGACTTTGAACGATTTCGTGAGCGCGTCGAGGATCTTGCGCGCGACGCCTGCGACTGCTTCTGCATTCGTGACTTCGGGAAGGAGGATGCTGAACTCGTCGCCGCCGATGCGCGAGATGGTGTCGGATGCGCGCAGCGACGCTTGCAGACGGCGCGCGATGTCGCCGAGGAGGCGATCTCCGAACGAGTGCCCGATGCTGTCGTTCTCGAGCTTTAAGTGATCGAAGTCGAGATACATCACCGCAACGCCAACGCGATTGCGTTGTGCCTGCGAGAGACTGTGCACGAGCCGATCGCGGAAGAGCAGGCGATTCGGAAGCGCGGTGAGCGAGTCGTAGTACGCGCGATATTCGAGCTGCTTCTCGGTCTCTTTGCGTTGCGAGACATCGCGATAGTTGAGAACGATCGCGCCGACACTCGGCTCGTGCAGCAGGTTCTGGCTGAAGCCTTCGAGCCATACCCAGCGCCCGTCCTTGTGGCGGAAGCGCAGCTCGCCGTGCGTTTCGTGATTCGCGTGTTCGACGATGTCGTTGAAGATGTCGCGCGCTTTCGCCGTTTCGCGTGGATGGAGAAAGTCGAAGAGCGAGCGGCCGATGAGCTCGTGCTCGTCGTAGCCGATCAGGTGTTGTGTCGACGAGCTTGCGAATGTGAATCGCAGTTCGCCATCGAGCAGCACGACGCCGCTCCAGCTTTTCTCGACGATCGTGCGGAAGCGTTTCTCGCGCGTTTCGAGCTCGTGCTCCGCGCGTTGTCTTGCGCTGATGTCGCGCACGAATGCGGTGAACGTCGCATCGTTGCCCCGACCCGCGGGCGCGATCGTGATCTCGACAGGAATCGCCGAGTCATTCGCGTTGCGCATCATCGTCTCGATGCGTTGTCGCAGTCGCGCGGTCCTGCCTCGCTGTTGGTATTGCTGCATCGCGCGACGGAAGAGACGCAGCACGCGTGCATCAACGAGTGATTCGCGCATCGGCGAGCCGATTACGTCAGACGCAAAAATCCCGAACGTTTCTTCGGCGCGCTGGTTCCATTCGATGACGTTCAGCGAGCGATCGACGGTGATGACGGCGTCGAGCGTCGTGGCGATGAGTTGACGCAGTCGCGCTTCGGATTTGCGCAATGCCTGCTCGGTGCGCGCCCGCGTGATCGCTTCGCCGACGATGTTCGCTGTCGAACGTAGAAACGCGAGCTCGTACTCGGCGAAGACGCGCTCTTCATCGCAGTAGGCGAGGAGAACGCCGAACGGTCCGTACTGCGTGCGAACGATGACGCCGGCGCCGCTGCGAACGCCGTGATAGCCGCGAAGGTGCGTCGCTTTGAAGCGCGTCTCTTCATCGAGATGCGCAAACGTGAACGGGCCGTCGGCGAGAAGCGTGACCATGCCGAGGGATTCGTCTTCGTCGGAGTCGCGAGTGCAGTGCAGGAACGTGCGATTGCCGCCGAGCGCGTCGCGCACGATCATGCGTCCGCCGGGCGTGATCTCGAGCGCGCGACAGTGCGAGACCTGCAACGTCAATTCGACGAGCGCGCACGCCTGACCGAGAAGAATGAGAGGATCGACGCCGGTGAGTGCTGCTTGTCCGAGCTCCGCGATCGCGCGTTCCTGGCGGTCGCGCGCTTCGAGCTCCGCGCGCAATCGCGAAAGCTCCGCGTCACGCGCATCCACTGCGCCTTCTTCGTCACCGCGAACGAGGTGAAACGGCTTCAGTTGCTCGGACAACCACAGACCCCTTTGCGTTGTTCGCAAAAACTTTGCCGATGGACTCTTGACCCTCGAACCGGTTCCACAGTTTACGTTGATTGCGGAATGACCGACGAGATTCTTTCCGGAGAGCTGGCGCGGCTCTGCGGTGTCAGCCCCGATACGATCCGCCACTACGAGCGTCTGGGATTGCTTCCGGATGCGGTGCGCGGAGCGAATGGCTATCGTCGTTTTCCGCGCGAGTGCATCCGCCGCGTTGCCCGCATCCGGAGAGCGGTGGCGATCGGATTTTCTCTCGTCGAGCGGCAGCGAATCCGTCGACAACGCGATACCGGTGCGGCGCCGTGCCGCAACGTGCGCGCGCTGGCGGGTGAGAAGCTCGCGGATCTCGACCGCCGCATCGCGGAGATGGCGGCGCTGCGAGAGGATCTCGTCGCAATCATCCATGAATGGGATGCGCGGCTCGCCGGCACGGCGGAAGGCGAGCCCGCGCGTCTGCTCGAATCCATCATCAACGAACGAAACGGAAGGAACTCATGATCACAACCCTCTTGCTTCTTCTCGCCCTCGGCGACGATCCCGCCACGTGCCCGATGCACGCACAACACATGAAGGATGCGCAGCACGCGCACGACGTCGACTCGCGCGGCGATCACGTCATGGGCTTCTCGCACGAGAAGACGAAGCACACATTTCGTCTGATGAAAGACGGCGGCGCGATCGAAGTGCGTGCGAACGATGCGGCGGATGCAGAGAGCGTCGCGCAGATTCGTACGCACTTGAAAGAGATTGCGAAGGAATTCAAGGATGGCGTCTTCGCGAAACCGGAAGCGATTCACGCACGCACTCCCGACGGCGTCCCCGTCATGAAATCCCTCGGCGCGAAGATCACCTACGAATACGAAGAGCTCGAGGGCGGCGCGCGCGTGCGTGTTCGTACGAACGACGCACAAGGCGTCGAGGCCGTGCATCAGTTCCTCCGGTTCCAGATCTCGGATCACCGCACAGGTGACAACGTGGTCGTCGAGCCGTGAAATGACCCAAACGTGATTCAGCTCACACTCCAATCGGAACGGCTGAGTACAATCGCGGCGCTGACGAGATAACAAAAAATCACACGCAGTCAAAAAGGGGGGCGTACCGCTACGCCCCCCTTTTTGTTTTTCCGGAGGACCCTGATGAAAGTGAAGCACCTCGTATTCCTGATGATGTTCGGCTTGATGTTGTCGGCCTGCTCGCGCGAGCAGCGCTCCACCATGACCGGCTCGTACGGCGGCGCAGCACTCTCGGGTCAGGTCACCATGTCCGGCACTTCGCAGACGAGCCCCGAGGGCGTGCGCGTGTCGGTGCGTGGCACGGGCATGTCGAAGGTTCTGACGGCGAACGGCGAGTTCGCATTCGTCAATGTGCCGGAGAACGCGGACCTCGACTTCACTCGCGAGTCCGATGGCGTACAGGCGTCGCTCAAAGTCGATGACACCGCGTCGTTTCTCGCCGTGCAACTCACTCCTGCCACCGCGGTGAAGACGGGATCGTCGCGTCGTCGTGGTGTCGGCCGAAGCACCGAGCCGGTTTACGAAATCGAAGGTCTGGTCGTCAGTGCGACCGCCACGGAGCTCGTCGTCAACTCGCAGCGCCAGGGCGAACAAACCATCAAGCTCACGCCCGAAACGATCATTCGCAAAGGCCAGACGCCGATGACGCCCGCGGAGCTCCTTGCGGGGATGCGCGTGCATGTGAAGTCGAAGAAAGTCGAAGACGCCTTCACCGCGATTCAGGTCATCGTCCAGAACACGAATGGTGATGATGGTGGCGATGACGATTCGCCGGCCGTTCGCGAGTACGAAGGCGTCGTGCGCAGCGCATCGGCCTCGCAACTCGTCGTCTTTACGTCGCGAAAAGTCGAAGAGACGTTCGTCGTCGACGCGAACACCGTAATTCGGAAAGGCAGCACCACGATTGCCGCCGCGGACATTCAGGTCGGCACGAGCGTGCACGTGAAGGCGGCGACGAGCGCCGATGGTGCGACGAAAACCGCGACGCTCGTCCTCGTGCAGAACACATCCAACCCGAAAGGGGAGGAGGTGGAGTTGACAGGAACGATCGCTTCCGTCGGGACAAACGTGCTCACGGTCACCACTTCGGGCGGCGCGATGACGGTGCAAGTTACGACATCGACGCGCATCCGCGGCACGAGGAACGCACCGATTCCGTTCTCCGCACTCGCGGTGGGCGACAAGGTCGAAGTCGAAGGCATCCGCGTCGATGCGACAACGGTGCTGGCGACGCAGATCCACGTGGAAGACTAACGTTGTGAACAAGTAACGGGTTCGTAGTGACGGACGACCCGTGGACGTGGTGCGTGCCCCCCGGCGCGCACAGGGCGTGGTTCAGGCCGGCGGCGCAATGCCGCCGGTCCTTTTTTATGTGTGAGATATTCTTCCGCAACCCCACTTCCGAAAACTGTTATTATCCCGACCGTCCGCTCATATCCGGTCCCGGTACACGCACCAGGGGTGGGCGTGTGCCGGTTTTGTCGTTCCATTCAGATCAAAGGGTTCCAGGAAGAGGTTGCGATGACCGCTCGTCGGGTGCGTTTTTCTCTGCTGTTTGCAGTCCTCGTTCTTGCACCGTGTCTCGCCTCAGCAGCAACGAGCGAGTTTCGTGTGCTGTTCGACGTCGATCACGATCCGTCCACCGGTTGCACTGTGGGGACGATGAACGGTGTCGATCAGATCTTCGTCACGCAGGCGACGAGCGACACGACGACGGCATCCGTCGTCCAGACGCATCGTCTCGTGTGCAGCGCGGGGGCGTTCGGATCTCCAGTCGATGTCAATACGACCGGCTGGCCCGGAGCGGTCGACGCAGAAACCGGCACCATCACCATCGAGACGCGTGTTCCTTTCTCCGCGTTTCAGGCTTCCGGTCTTCCTTTTAATATGCACCTCGGCTTCGTCGGCACGTCCGGCCCAGCATCGCAGGCACTGCTGAACAGCCCCACCGGGGCTGTTTTGCTTTATCCGGCCGATTCTCCGGGCCGTCGCCGCGCGATCGATTTCGGCGACCCTCGCGTCATCGTCATGGACGGTCAGCTCGCCGACTGGGGAACCATCCCGCCGATGGCCGCGCGCGAGCTCGGCGCAGGCGACACCGGCTTCCAGTTCACGCGCGCGTACGTGTGGGCGAATCCCAACGATCAATTCATTTACTTCGCCATTCAGGCGAAAGTTCCGAACGGCACCGGTCCGACGGCGAATGACGACAACTACGTTCGCTCGCAGGGACAGGCGCTCACGATTCCGGTCGCGAAGGGCGTTCTCAAAAACGACGTCGATCCGAACGGCCTCCCGCTGACGGCCACGAAGGTGAGCGAGCCGAATCACGGCAACGTCACCCTCAATCCGGACGGCAGCTTCCAGTACATTCCGACCACTCCCGCCGCTGTGGAAGAAGATCACTTCACCTACAGCGCGTCGAACGGCTCGCAGTCCTCGAACGTGGCCAAGGTCACGATCGAAGTGAACGCCAAGCCGAAGGTGAAGAACGCAACGTTCACGCTCGCGGAGAACGTCCCGAACGGCACCATCGTCGGCGTCGTCGACGTCACCGATGAAGCGGGCGACGCGCATACCTTCCAGATTCTCAACGGCAACACCGGCGGCGCATTCGCGATCACGCCGCTGCCGAATGGCGATGGTCAGATCACCGTCGCGAATCGCAATGCGGTGAACTTCGAAGTCAACCCGACGTTCACGCTTACGGTGAAAGTCACGGATGAAGGTGGTCTCAGCGACACCGGCATCATCACCATAAATCTCACGAACGTGAACGACGTGCCGACGGTGCAGAACGACTCGCGCCCCGACGCCGAAGATCAGATCCTTACCGTTCCGGTGCCGGGACTGTATGCGTTTGCGAATGACGAAGATGGCAACACGCTCACGCTCTCGATCGTCGCGAACGCCGCGCATGGCGTCGTGACGCTCAATCCGGACGGTTCGTGGAGCTACGACTCCGATCCGAACTACAACGGGCCGGACAGCTTCACGTGGCACGCGTTCGACGGCTCCGTGTTCTCCTCGACCGCGACCGTGAACATCACGGTCACTCCGGTCAACGACGCGCCGAGCTTCACCGCCGGTTCGAACGTCAACTCGCCGGAAGACACGCCGTACAACGCACCGTGGGCCACCGCGATCAGCGCGGGTCCCGCCGATGAAGCAGGGCAGACGCTGACGTTCAACGTCGTCGCCACGACTCCGTCGCTCTTCCTCGTGCAGCCGGCGATCGACGCCAGCGGCAATCTCACATTCACTCCTGCACTCAACGCGAACGGCTCGACCAACGTCGACGTGACGCTCGTCGACAACGGCGGCGGCTCGAACAGCTCGGGCACGGTGTCGTTCACGATCACGATCACTCCGGTCAATGACGCACCGAGCTTCGTGAAGGGTCTCGATCAGACCGTCGCCGAAGATGCTGGCGCACAAACCATCAACGGCTGGGCGACGTCGATCAGCGCCGGTCCCGCCGACGAAGCGGGTCAGACCGTCACGTTCAACGTGACTGGCGATACGAATCCGTCGCTCTTCTCCGTCGCTCCGGCGATCGCGAGCAACGGCACGCTGACGTACACGCCGGCGGCGGATGCGAACGGCGTCGCGACGATCACGATCACGCTCAGCGATGACGGCACGCCGGTCGCGACATCGGCCGCGCAGACGTTCACGATCACGGTGACCGCGGTCAATGACGCGCCGGTCCTCACCGCGGGCGGTGTGCTCAACTACACCGAGAACGCGGCTGCGACGGCGGCCGATACGACGATCACGGTCAGTGATGTCGACAGCACGACGCTCAGCAGCGCGACCGTGCAGATCACCGGCAACTACGTGAACGGCGAAGACGTGCTTTCGTACAGCAACGCGCTCGGCATCACCGGTTCGTTCAACGCCGGCAGCGGTACGCTGACACTCACCGGAGTTGCGTCGGTTGCGAATTACGAGACGGCGCTGCGCAACGTGCTGTACTCGAACACGTCGGACAACCCGTCTACCGCAATGCGCACGCTCGCGTGGCAGGTCAATGACGGAGCCGGCGCCAACAATCTCAGCGCCGTCGTCAACAGCACCATCAATGTCACGGCCGTCAATGACGCACCCGTGATCGTGTCGGGGAACACGGTCGGCTACACCGAGAACGGCGCACCGATCACGCTCAACGGCGCGATCGTCGTCACCGATGCGGATTCGACGAATCTCCAGGGCGCGGTAGTGATGATCAGCGGCAACGCGAGCCTCGGCTCCGACGTGCTGGCCTGCCCCGCGTGCGGCGGCACGATCACCGCGAGCTACAACTCGGGCAGCGGCGTGCTGACGCTCAGCGGCACCGATACGGTCGCGAACTACCAGACCGCGCTGCGAAGCGTCACGTTCGTCAACACGAGTGACAACCCGTCGGTTGCCCAGCGCGGCATCGACTGGTTTGTCACCGACACGTCGGCGGCGCAGAACGTCGACAACGCGAGCAACGACACGTACGTGAACATCACGGCGATCAACGATGCGCCGGTTCTCACCGCGGGTGGCGCGTTGAACTACTCCGAGGGACAGGCGGCGACGGCGATCGATGGAACGATCACTGTTGCTGATCCGGACAGCCCGACGATGCTCAGCGCGACCGCGCAGATCACCGCGAACTACGTGAACGGCGAAGACGTCCTCTCCTACGTCACTGCCCTCGGCATCACCGGCTCGTTCAACGCGACGACCGGCACCCTCACGCTCACCGGCGTTGCGCCGCTGGTCGATTACCAGACCGCGCTGCGCAACGTTCTCTACAACAACACCTCCGAGAACCCGTCGACCACCGCGCGCACCGTCACGTGGCAGATCAATGACGGAGCGGGCGTCAACAATCTCAGCCTCACGGTCACGAGCACCATCAACGTCGCGACCGTCAATGACGCACCCGTCGTTACCGCGGCGCCGACCTTCGCGTACACCGAAGGAACGGGCGTGCAGGTCATCGACAACGCGCTCACGATCTCGGACGTCGACGACACGCAGATGAGCGGCGCCACGGTGCAGATCACCGCGAACTACGTGAACGGCGAAGACATCCTTGCGTTCGTGAATGCGTTCGGCATCACCGGCTCGTTCAACGCCGGCAGCGGCACGCTCACGCTGAGCGGCACGACCACGATCGCGAACTACGAGTCGGCGCTGCGCACCATCACGTACCAGAACACCTCTTCGAGCCCGTCGGTTGCGCCGCGTACGTTGACGTGGACCGTCAGCGACATCGCGCCGCTCGGCGGCTCCGACACCACCACCATCAACATCACCGCCGTCAACTCCGCGCCGACGATCACCTCCGGCGCGGGCGCGCCAACGACATTCACGGAGGACGGCTCGCCGGTTCAGGTCGACGCGACGCTCGTGGTCACTGACGCCGACACGCTGATGCTCGCCGGCGCGACCATCACGATCTCCGCGAACTACGCCTCGGGCGAAGACTTCCTCCAGTTTGCGAACACCGCGAACATCACCGGCAGCTTCAACGCCGGCACCGGCACGATGACGCTGACGGGTCTCGACACCGTCGCGAATTACCAGACCGCGTTGCGCAACGTGATGTTCGAGAACACGTCGGACAACCCGTCGACGACACAGCGCACGATCAGCTGGCAGGTCAACGACGGCGAATCCGTCGACAATCTCAGCTCGGTGCTGCAGACCGCACTCGACGTCGTCGCGGTCAACGATGCTCCTGAGATCAACGCCGCCGCGGCCCTTGCGTACACCGAGGACGCCGGTGCGGTTGTCATCGACGGCACGCTTACCGTCACCGATCTCGATCACACGACACTCACGAGCGCTACGGTTCAGATCACCGGCGGATATGTGAGCGGCGAAGACGTCCTGGCCTTCACGAACGCATTCGGCATCACCGGTTCGTTTAACGCGGGTAGCGGCACGCTCACGCTCAGCGGCTCCGCGTCGGTCGCGAACTACCAGTCCGCGCTGCGGACCGTGACCTACCAGAACACCTCGCAGGATCCGTCCACCGCGGCGAGAACCGTGACCTGGGGCGCGTTCGACGGCATTGCGACCGGCAACGACACCACCACGATCACCATCACCTCGGCGAACGATGCGCCGTCAGTCAACTCCGCGACGTTCAACGTCGATGAGAACAGCGCGAATGGCACGTCCGTCGGCACGGTCACATACACCGATCCGGACGCCGGGCAAACGCACACGTTCTCGATCACCGCTGGCAATACGGGTAGCGCCTTTGCGATCAACTCCAGCACTGGTGAGATCACCGTCGCCACCTCAAGTGCGCTGAACTTCGAAGTGACGCCGACGTTCTCTCTGACCGTGCAGGTCGACGACAACGGCACGCCGGTGCTCAATGGCACCGCGACCATCACCATCAATCTCAACACCGTGAACGACGCGCCGGTCGTCAACGACCAGTCGTTCAGCGTCGATGAGAACAGCGCGAACGGCACGGTCGTCGGCACGGTCGCGGCGAGCGATGAAGACGCCGGCCAGACGCTGACGTACTCGATCACCGCCGGCAACACCGGCACCGCGTTCGCGATCAATGCGAGCACCGGTCAGATCACGGTCGCCAACCCGATTAACTACGAAGCCACGTCCTCGTACTCGCTGACCGTTCAGGTTCAGGACAACGGCGCCGGCAATCTCACCGACACCGCGACCGTCACCATCACGGTCAACAACCTCAACGAAGCGCCGCTCGCGAGCAACCAGAGCTTCAACGTCAACGAGAACAGCGTGGGCGGAACCGTCGTCGGTACCGTCTCCGCGACCGATCCGGATGCCGGCCAGACGCTGACGTATTCGATCACCGCGGGTAACACCGGCGGTGCGTTTGCGATCAACTCGGCAACCGGTGAGATCACCGTTGCGAACACGCTCAACTTCGAAGCGCTCGCGTCGTACGTCCTCACCGTCACCATCTCGGATAACGGTGCTCCGACACAGGCGGCCACTCCGTCCGTCACGATCAACATCAACGATGTGAACGAAGCCCCGGTCGTGGATCCGGCGACGTTCTCGCTCAACGAGAACAGCCCGAATGCCACGTCCGTCGGAACCGTCACCTTCACCGAGCCGGATGGCGGCGGTCAGACGCACACGTTTGCGATCACGGCCGGCAACACCGGTGGCGCATTTGCGATCAACGCGTCGACGGGTGAGATCACTGTCGCCAACAGCGGGGCGGTGAACTTCGAAACGACGCCGACGTTCTCGCTGACGGTTCAGGTCACCGACAACGGCACCCCGAACCTCAACGGCACCGCGACCATCACCATCAATCTCAATGACGTCAACGACGCTCCGGTCATCGGCAATCAGACGTTTGCCGTGAACGAGAACAGCGCCAACGGCACCGTGGTCGGCAGCGTCGCGGCGAGCGATGAAGACGCTGGTCAGACGCTGACGTACGCGATTACCGGCGGCAACACCGGTAACGTGTTTGCGATCAATGCGAGCACCGGTCAGATCACGGTCGTCGGTGCACTGAACTACGAAGGTCCGGATGATCCGTACCTCCTGACGGTTCAGGTGACGGACAACGCGGGCTCGCCGCTCTCGAGCAGCGCGACCATCACCATCAACCTCAATGACGTGAACGAAGCACCGGTGCTCAACGACGCATCGCGCTCGATCAACGAAAACAGCGCGAACGGCACGAACGTCGGCGCGCTCCTGCCTTTCACCGACGAAGACGTCGGTCAGACCCACACGTTTGCGATCACCGCGGGCAACACCGGTGGTGTGTTCGCGATCAGCAACAGCGGTCAGATCACCGTCGCGAACGTTTCGCAGCTCAATTACGAGGTAACGCAGTCGTACTCGCTGACGGTGCAGGTGACCGACAACGGCACGCCGAATCTCAATGACACCGCGACCGTGACCGTCACCGTCGTCGACGTCAACGAAGCGCCGACGGCGGTCACCGATACATACAACGCGCTCAGCGGCACGTCGCTCTTCATCGCCGGCGGCATTGCCGCGGTGCCGGGTACGACCGTCGCGAGCACTGGTGATGTTTCCGGCTCGCCGCGCACCACCGGCACGAAAGCGAACGACACGGATCCCGACACGCTCAACGTGTCGTTCAGCACGCTCACCATCACCACCGTCACTGGTAACGCCGGTCCGACCGCTGTTCCGCCTGCGTCCACTGCGACCACGACGACGACGAACGGTACGGTCATGCTGCATGCCGATGGATCGTTCATCTACACGCCGAAGGCCGGATACACCGGCGCCGATTCATTCACCTACGTCATCAACGACGGTTTGAACAACGCCACCGGCACCGTGAACATCACGGTCGTTGGTCCGGCACTGCGCTACGTCAAGAACGACGTCTTGGTGGCCGGCAACGGTACGTCTGCCGCGCCGCACCAGACGCTCGCAGCGGCGATCAGCGCATCGGCAGCGGGTGAGCTCATCTACGTCATGCGCGGCGACGGCACGGCCACGAACTACGGTGGCATGAACGTCATGAAGGCGAATCAGAAGCTGTGGGGCCAGGGCGTCGATCTCGACGTCACGACGACGAACGCCGTCACGCTCAACAATCTGATCGTCGCCAGCAGTTTGTCGCTCATCGGACCGGATGCGGGCGCCAACCCGACCATCAGCATTGCCAACGTCGCGGGCGTCGAAGTGCGCGGCCTGTCCATCAACGGCGGTACGACCAACGCGGTTGATGTCACCACGTCGGCTGCGTCCAACGGCGGCCTCACGTTCATCGGAAACACTATCACCGCCGCGGGCCTGGAAGGCATTGACGTCAACCACGGCAGCAGCGGCTCGATGACGCTCGACATTCAGGGCAACACCATCACGTCGACCGGAAACGGCGTCGATATCGCGAGAACGAGTACGGGTACGACGAGCATCTCCTACTCGAACAACTCCGTGACGTCAGGTGCCAGCGGCGTCGTCATCTCGGGTGGCGCGGCGACAGCGTCGACCATCACGGCATTCGCCAACAACTTTGTTATGGGCAACACCGCCGGCACCGGCTTCAACCTGTCGAACGTGCCGTTCGACGGAACCGCTGGTGGTACGTTCCAGCAGGTGTCCGGCGGCGTACTGACGGTCGGTGCGTCCGGCAACGGCGTGGGCGCGAATGGCTTCGTCTGCACCTCCTGCGCTGGCGACATCTCGTTCAGCAACCTCAATTCTTACGCGGACAGCGGTGCCGCCCTCCGCGCCAGCGGTTTGGCCGCATTTACCGGTTCCGCTGGTCTTCGCATCGTCGTGACGAGCACGAACACCGACACGTTGTCTGCTACGGGCGGACCGGCGGTCGACTTCGTCACCGTTACGACGACGCTCCAGCCGTCGGTGATTACGTCCACGAACACGGCCACCACCGGCGTGAACCTCGACGGCGTCAGCGGCACGTTCACCGCTGGATCCGGCAGCAGTATCAATTCGAGCAACGGTGCGGCGACAGCGTTCGACGTCAATGCCAGTGCGGCGTCGGTGACCTACAACGGCACGATCACGGTCACCGGTGGCAAGGGCGTCGATCTCACGTCGAACACCGGCGGCACGATCGCATTCACCGGTTTGCTCAACATCTCCTCCGGTACGAGCGCGGCGTTCAATGCCACCGGTGGCGGCACCATCAGCTCGACGAACACAAGCAGCAGTCTTGCGACGACGACGGCGACCGCGCTGAACGTGAGCAGCACCACGATCGGTGCGAGCAATCTGACCTTCCGTTCGATCTCCGCCGGCAGCGGCGGCTCAGGTCCGGCGTCGGGCATCATTCTGAACAACACCGGCTCGGGCCGTCTGATCGTGACGGGCAATGGCTCTGCGTGTACCAGTGTGGGCACGTGTACTGGCGGTGCGATTCAGAACACGTCCAGTCACGCCATCTCGCTGACGTCGACGAACAATCCGTCGTTCACGCGCATGGCGATTCAGAACAGCGCGGGTAGCGGCGTCGAAGGAACTGGTGTTACCGGCTTCACGTTCACCGAAGGCTTCATCGATAACTCTGGTACCGCGGGTGGGGCGGACGACTCGAACATCGCGTTCAACAACCAGGCGACGGGAACGGAGAACAACATCTCCGGCACCGTCACGATCACGAACAACACGCTCACGAACGCGCGCTGGCACGGTGTGATGCTGCAGAACTTCAACGGCACGATCGACGACGTGGTGATGACCGGCAACACCATCACCAGTTCGACCGCTCTGGCGAACTCCCTCGGCTACGGCATCAACCTGCAGATCCTCGGATCGGCAACCACGGTGTCGAATGTCACCAAGGGCAACATCTCGAGCAACACCATCACGAACTTCCCGAGTGGTGGCGGTATCCAGGTTCAGGGTGGAAACTCGAACGCCGCTGGCCCGGCCGGCACGCTCGGCACACCCGGCAGCGGTACGAACATCATCAACATCAAGAGCAATCTCATCAAAGGTCAGAGTGCGGCGAATCGCATGAACACCTCGGCGATCCTGTACACGGTCACGGGCAAGGGCCAGGGCAACGTCGATATCTCCAACAACGGCACGATCGCGAATCCGCTCGCGTTCACGACCGGAACGACGATCGGCGTCGGAGCCAACGGCAACACCACGCTTACCGCGATCACCAACGGCAACGTCATCACCTCGTTCCATCCGTCGAATGGCGGTACGGGCATCAGCGGCGGCACCGGCGTGACCTTCGGCGTGACGGATACACCGTCGATGAACTG
>JBQCJC010000235.1:0-2476 GCA_051953135.1 Thermoanaerobaculia bacterium
ATCGTCGCGATCGGCGGCGGGACTGGTCTTTCCACGCTGCTGCGCGGACTCAAGTCGTACGTCGATTCCGACGGGCCCAACTCGATCGAAACTCTCGGCGCGATCGTCACCGTTACGGATGAAGGCGGCAGCTCCGGCGAGTTGCGCAAAGAGTTCGGCATGCTCCCGCCCGGCGACATCCGCAACTGCATCGTCGCGCTCGCGGATCAGGAACAACTCCTCTCACAACTCTTCGCGTATCGCTTCGACACGCATTCCGCATTCAAAGGCCACTCGCTCGGCAATCTGCTGCTCACCGCGATGACCGACATCACCGGCAGCTTCGACAACGCGGTGCTGAAAGCGAGCGAAGTTCTCAACATCCGCGGCGAGATTTATCCGTCGACGCTCACCGATGTTCGTTTGCGAGCCACGCTCGAAGACGGCACTGAGTTGTTAGGCGAAGTGGCGATCAGCGGCTCGTTCATCGGCGAAGCGCCACGCACGAGCGTACGCCACGCGCGCATCACGCATCTCGCACTCGAGCCGCAGGATGCGGAGCCGACACAGAAATCGCTCGACGCGCTCGCGAACGCGGACCTCATCATCATCGGCCCCGGCTCGTTGTACACATCGGTGCTGCCGAATCTCGCGATTCAGAAAATCGCCGGCGCGCTGCGCAACGCGAAAGCACTGCGCGTGTACATCTGCAATGTGATGACGCAGCCGAACGAGACCGACGACTACACCGCGCAGGATCACTTGCGCGCGATCATCGAGCACGCGGGACTCGTGGTCGACGTGATGGTGATGAACGGCCGCAAACCATCGGACGCGATCCTCGCGAATTACGCGAAGCTCAATCAGCATCCGGTGCCGTTCGACGTGGAAGAGATCCGCGCGCTCGGCGTCACGCCGTTTTTCGGCGACATCATTGCAGAGGGCAACTTCGTGCGGCACGATCCGGCAGCCCTCGCGCAAACGATCTTTCAGCTCTACGACACCTATGGCCGCACGCTCAAACGCATGAGACGCGACGCATGAATCAGAATCTCGAAGTCATCATCCTCGCCGCGGGCCTCGGCACGCGCATGAAGTCCTCCACCATCAAAATTCTTCACCGCGCGGCCGGACGTCCGATCGTCGATTACGTGCTCGATCTCGCCAACGGAGTCGGCGCGGATTCGCCGGTGATGATCATCGGCCATCAACGCGAAGCGGTGCAGCAGGCGATCGGCGATCGCGCGCGCTACGCGATTCAGGAAGAGCAAAAAGGCACAGGCCACGCGGTGCTGCAGGCCGCGAGCGCGATCGAGCCGGCGAACGGAAAGCGCGTGCTGATTCTCTCCGGCGATGTGCCGCTCACGCGTCCTGAAACATTGAAGAAATTGATCGACGAGCATGAGCGTAACAACAACGCGCTCACGCTGCTGACGATGAAGCTCGCGCAACCCGCGTCGTACGGGCGCATCGTGCGTGGCGAGGACAAGTCGGTGGAGCGCATCGTCGAGTTCAAAGATGCGAGCGATGACGAAAAGCAGATCAACGAAGTCAACGCCGGCATCTACATCTTCGAGGGCGAGCATCTCTTCGACAATCTGCGCACGCTGAAGCCGAACAACGCGCAGGGCGAGTACTACCTCACGGACGTTCTCGGTTTGTTGCGCGACGCAGGGCATCGCGTTGGTGCGGTGGTTGTCGATGATCCCGTCGAAGCGCTCGGCGTGAATTCACGCGGCGAGCTCGCGCAAGTCGAAGCGGAGATTCAGCGCCGCGTCGTCGAAAAGCTCATGGCGAATGGCGTGACGTTTCGCAATCCGAACACGGTGGTCATTGATTCGACCGTGACGATCGGCAATGACACTGTCGTCTATCCGTTCGTCACGATCGAAGGAACGACATCGATCGGGAAGAACTGCGTGATCGAGCCCGGCTCGCATCTCATCAACTGCACGATCGGCGACGACGTGCACATCAAGACCGGCACCGTCGCCGAAGACACGACCATCGCCGCGAAAGCCGCGGTCGGTCCGTACTCACACCTGCGTCCCGGCACGAAACTCGGGAAGAAGGTGAAGGTCGGCAACTTCGTCGAGACGAAGAAGGCCGTGTTCGGCGACGGCGCGAAGGCCTCGCATCTCTCGTACATAGGCGACGCGGACATCGGCGCGGACGTAAACATCGGCGCCGGTACGATCACGTGCAACTACGACGGCGTGAACAAAAACAAGACGACGATCGAAGACGGCGCATTCATCGGATCCGACAGCCAGCTCGTCGCACCGGTAACGATCGGCAAAGGCGCCTACGTCGGCGCCGGCTCGACGATCACGAAGGACGTCCCGCCGGGCGCGCTCGCGTTGAGCCGAACGCCGCAACGCGTAGTGGAAGGCTGGGCCGAGAAAAAGAAAAAGTAACCCCCGCCATGTCATCCCCCCCGGCGCGCGGGGCCGGGGGGGGGGGGGGGAGGTGGCCCGGGTTGCGCGCCCCCCACCCA
>JBQCJC010000236.1:0-5481 GCA_051953135.1 Thermoanaerobaculia bacterium
CTTCTCTCTCAACTTCCTCGCCTCACCATCCTTCGGCGCCAACTTCAAATACTCCTCGAGCGCCGCTTTCCCTTTTGCTTTCTCGCAATCGCAGAACACCGAGGTGCGCGCGATTTCGTACAGCGCTTTCGGATCGGATGCGCGCAGTTGCTCCCACGCATCGAATGCATCGTTGTATTGCTGCGACTCCTGCGAGAGCCAGCCGAGCCAGCGCAGCGCGAGATTGCGATTCGGTCCGGTGATCGTCCGTACCGCTTCTTTCAATTCGCGTCGCGCGTTGCCGAACTGCTTTTCGCGATAGGCCATGTAGCCGGTCGCGAAGTGCCCGAGTCCTGCATCGAGCGCGGCGAGTTTCGTCGCGTATGTCTTCGCCTGTGCGGCATCGCCGCCGGCGATCTTCGGCGTCATCGTGTGAAAACGCACGAGATCGAGCAGTACTTCGACATCGTTCGGACGCTGCTTGTGCGCCTTCTCCAGCGCTTCCTTGATGTCGAGCGCGAGCATGAACAACCGCACCGGGTTCGAGGTTTGCTGAGCCTCGGCCATCCACTGGCGCGCCTGCGGGTGCGGGTCAACGGTCGCGGCCGTGACCGTAAACGTCTCGCAAATGGCGAATAGGGAAACCACGAGCAGCGTTCTCAGACGAACCGCGGACAGGCATACTAGGCGGACTCTTGGAGGTGTCGTCATCGAAGCTCAGCAGCAGAAGGTCCTGAAAAAGGACTGGGTGAACATCGCGTTTCTCACGCTCACGCCGGTCATCGGCATCGCCGGAACCGCCGCATACACATGGTACGCGGGGATATCGATGTGGATGCCGATCCTCACGCTCGGCATGTATCTCGCGGTGGGCATTTCGATTTGCGCCGGATACCACCGATTCTTTTCCCACAAGAGCTACGAAGCCGCGAAACCAGTGCAGGTCTTCTTCGCGATCTTCGGCGCAATGGCCGCGCAGAACTCGATTCTGTGGTGGTCGGCCAGCCATCGCGTACATCACAAGTACGTCGACAAAGACTGGGATCCGTACAACATCAAGCGCGGATTCTGGTGGGCGCACATCCTCTGGATCTTCTACAAGAACGACGAGCGCGATGACACGTTCTCGAACTCGCCCGATCTCCTCGCCAATCCGATCGTGATGTGGCAGCACAAGTGGCACAAGCACATCCTGATCCTCGCGGGCTTCGGCCTGCCGACGCTGATCGGCGCCGCGTTCGGCGATCCGATCGCGGGCCTGCTGTGGGGCGGCTTCCTCCGCATCGCGGTCATTCATCACACGACGTTCTTCGTGAACTCGCTCGCGCACGCGCTCGGCAAACCGCTGTTCAACGCCGAAGTCTCGGCGCGCGACAACTGGGCCGTGGCGTTGCTCACGCTCGGTGAGGGCTATCACTCCTTCCATCACCGCTTCCCCGCGGACTTCCGCAACGGCATCCGCTGGTATCAGTGGGATCCGGCGAAATGGTTCATCGGCGTGCTGCACAGCGTCGGTCTCGCGAAGAATCTTCTGACGACGCCGTTGCCGCACATCGAGCAGGCGCGCATGCGCGCCGCGATGCGCGTGGTCGAGCCGAAGATGACGCACGCGACGGGCACGCTCGCGGATGAAGCGCGCCGCAGATTGAAAGTTGCGTCCGAGCATCTCGAGCGCGCGATTGCACTGTGGCGGCGTGCGATCGAAGAGAAGTCGCAGAAGCTTTCGACGTGGCGTCAGACGCACAAGATGTCGCGACGGCACGTGCGACGCTCGCGCCGGCAGTGGAAGCGGGCAGTGCGCATCCTGCAAGCAGCGTAACGACAAAGGCGGCCAACACGGCCGCCTTTATTTTTTTAGTTTTTTCAGCGCGCGCTGCGCATCTCTCGCCTGACGCGGACACACGCACCGCTGCTCCACCACCGATCGATACAACGCTTTCGCCGATTCGACATTCGTCATGCGATCGGCTTCATCGAGCTTCGCGTCGGCCTCGCGCTCGCGCGCGTCGAGCGCTTCGCGGACGATGCGCTCCACCTCGCCGGCCTGCGTTGCATCGACGCGCGCGAGCACATCACCGTTCGCATCGACCAGCAGCGCGATCGGACGTTCGTCAATCTCGAGCGCTTCCAGACGCTCGACATCATCGAAGCGAATGATGCGCATCGCGACGCAGCGCGCGGAAAACACATTCAGCGCATCCGACGTCAGCAATGGCGAGCGTCGTAACTCCTCGGATGTCGCCGGAACCCAGAACAAGGTCAGCGGCGCATCGATCGTCACGCCGAGTGGGACGACTTTCCATGGGACGAACGAGACACGAGAGTCACCACCCGCGCGCGCTTTCGCCGCGGTCACGATCACGAGGAGCGTTGCCACGACGGACGCCAGGCGGCGCATGCTGAACTCTCGAGCGGACCGCGGGCGATTATACGCGGCGGAGAAAAGCGTGCGCCGTGCGAGGCCGCGCCAGTAGAATCCATCGGATTCGCCTCCGTTCAAATTCGGTCTGATGGGAACCATTCGCGAGACCCTTGGTCACTACGAAGTGCTCGGCCCGCTCGGCGCGGGCGGCATGGGCGAGGTATTCATCGCTCGTGATCCGAAGCTCGGGCGCAAAGTGGCGATCAAGATGCTGCCCGCGCGTCTCACGACCGAGCGCGACACGCTCTCGCGATTCACGCAGGAAGCACGCTCCGCGTCGGCGCTGAATCATCCGAACATCGTCACGATTCACGAAGTCGGCGCCGACGAAGGCACGCCGTTCATCGTGATGGAGTACATCGACGGACGCGATCTGCGCTCGTTGATCTCGGAAGGCGCCGTGCCGATTCGCACGGTGCTCGACATCGCCACACAAATCGCGGACGGTCTCGCCGCTGCGCACGAACGCGGCATCGTGCATCGCGATCTCAAACCCGAGAACATCATGGTCACCCGCGACGGGTACGTGAAGATTCTCGACTTCGGCCTCGCAAAAATCATGTCGCCGGCTGGCGATTCAGGCGAGAACACGCTGCAGATCGACATGCCCGGCACCACGCCGGGCACGATCCTCGGCACAGTCGGATACATGTCGCCCGAACAGGCGACAGGACGGCGTCTCGACTTCCGCTCCGATCAATTCGCCCTCGGCGCGATTCTCTACGAGCTGGTCACCGGCAAAGCCGCGTTTGAAGGTGAGACCGCGATCGATACGTTGTCCGCGATTCTGCACGCGGAACCGGAATCGGTATCGCGACGCAACGTTCGCGCACCCGCGCAGCTCGCGGACATCATCAGCCGTTTGCTCGAAAAGTCCGCGGATGATCGCTACGCATCACCACGCGATCTCGCGCGCGAACTGCGACTGTTGCGCGATCGCATCATCGCGGAGGAGAGCGGCTTTCATCAGATGCCGGCCGCGACGCAGAAGCGCCCGATTGCGATTGCGATCGTTGCGGCTGTCGGATTGGCGTTGTTCATCGGCGGCGTGATTTTTCTCGCGCGCGACCGCGTTGCACCGCAGCCCGCAACGACAACATCTGCCGCGGTCCCAATGCCGAAGAAGTATCTCGCGGTATTGCGCTTTCAGGATCTGACCGGCGATCCGAACGGACAACTCGTCGTCGACGGTTTCGCCGAAACACTCACCGCGCGACTTGCACACTTTCAAACGGTGCAGGTCATTCGTCCGAGCGCATCGGATCCTGCCGCGGGCGATCCGAAGAAAGTCGCGAGCGCGTTAGGCGCGAATCTCGTGCTCACCGGATCGATGATGCGCGATGGCGATCGCATTCGCGTGACGTACTCGGTCGTCGATCCGAATTCCGGCCGCGAATGGCGCGATCTCATCGAAGGATCGACGTCCGATCTTTTTGGTGTGCAGGACAACGTGGCGGACAGCGTCGCGCGCAACTTGTCGCTCGGCACTGCGCCCGTGCGACCAGTGCTCGATCCTGCTGTCTCGCAGCGGCGTTATCTCGAAGCGCTCGGACATCTGCGTCGCTACGACAGTGAGGAATCACTCAACTCCGCGATCAGCATTCTCAACGAGCTCGGCACGTCGCCGAGTGTGCAGGCCGCATTGGCGCGCGCGTATCTGCACAAGTTCCAGATCACGCGACAACCGGAGCTCGCCGCGTCCGCAAGTGAGGCCGCGGAGCGCGCGCTGCAGGCGGATCCACAAAGTCTCGACGTGAACGTCACGCTCGGCGAGTTGCGACGCCAGACCGGTCGCTACAAAGAAGCGATCGATGCGTTCTTGCGCGTGCTTTCGCAACAGCCGAACAATGCGGATGCAGTACTGGGACTAGCCGAAACGTACAAAGCGTCCGGCGATGCGAAAAACGCCGAGGCTTCGTATAAACGCGGTATTGCACTGCAGCCGAATTACTGGGGCGGCTACAACAAACTCGGCGCGTTCTATTACACGCAATCGCGCTACAACGATGCGATTCCGCAGTTCCAGAAGGTTGTCGATCTCGTTCCTGACAATGAGCGCGGCTACAACAACCTCGGCGCGATGTATCAGCTCGTCGGCAAATACAACAATGCGCTCGAGGTTTATCTGCGCTCCATTGAGCGCAAACCTTCAGGACAAGCGTATTCAAATCTCGGCACCTGCTATTACAGCCTGCAGCGTTATCCCGAAGCCGCTGCTGCGTTTGAAAAAGCCGTCGAGCTCACGCCGCACGATTTTCTCTATTGGCGCAATCTCGGCGATGCGTATCGTTGGGTTCCCAATCAAGACACTAAAGCGCGTCGTGCGTTTCAACGTTCTGTCGATTTGTGCGAAGAAGCAATTCGCATCAATCCGAATGAAGCGCGCGCGCACGTTTCGCGTGCAACCTCTCTCGCGAAACTCGGCCGCATCAATGAAGCACGCGCTGCGATTCTTCGCGCGCTCGAGCTCGAGCCGCAATATGCGTCGGCGGTTTATGAAGCCGCGGTCATTGCGTTATTGAGCGGTGCTGACGATGAAGCGGCCGCACGCATCGAACAAGCTTTACGACTCGGATACGACATCGGCAACGTGGAGCGCGATCCGGAGCTTGCCAAGCTCAGGAAAAGCGGTAGGCTGCAAGCCATCATCGCGGGCTATCGGTCCAACCCGCCACAAAAATGATGTGCTAAGAGAGGAGCTTCATCATGCAGCCAGAGAAAGTCGTGCGTCTGACCCTCAACGATCAGGGACTCGCCGTTCCCGATCAGGATCCGATCGTCGTCAAGAAGGACAATCAGAAGATCCGCTGGTGTGCCGATTTCGAATTCAAGATCGAGATGCCCGGCTACACCGATTTGACGTACGGAACCGGCGGAGCGAGCGACTGCAAGTACCGTTGCACCACCGGCACGTTCCCGGAAGTGCGTCGCTACAAATACTCGATCATCGCGAACGGTAAGACCAACGATCCCGACGTCGACGTCAAGCCGTAAAAACGAAAGAAGCTTCGCGCATTCGCGCGAAGCTTCTTTCTTACGGCGGTGTCGAGCCGCCTATTCGATGTTCTGCGGGAAGGTTT
>JBQCJC010000237.1:0-4118 GCA_051953135.1 Thermoanaerobaculia bacterium
CCCCTCGCTCCGCTCGGGGTGACATGAAGTCACTCTACGTGACGTGGGTTCACTCTATGGTTAGTGGCGTGTCTTCGGGTACGAGTAGAACGTTCGCTTTCCTAACTTCCTCTCGATACTTCGCCACGTCCTCCGCAAAGAGTTTGTTGAACTCCGTCAAGGTCTCGCGGAGTTGTTTTTCGGCGCGGTCGAGATAGGTGAGTTGGGCGGCGGTGGGGGCGTCCCAGGAGGACTGGAGCGAATAGAACGGGTAGCCGATCTTCGCGAGGGCGTCGGATTCGAGCGTGATGCCTTTGGTTTTCGGGGGAGTCCAGAGGCGCTTTTCCATCGCATCGAGTTTTGTCTTCAATGCGGTGCCGGATTTTACGACGGCTGGTGGCTCCGCGTTGAGATCGTCGTTGTCGTCGTCTTTCTTGAGCTTTGTGGCGACGGCGTCGATATCCGCACGGGTTTTATTGATCCGATTGATCGCCTCGGCGGTGGTTTCCTGTAATTTGCCCGCGCGCAGAATGGTCGCATATTTCGCCTGACGTTGTTCAGGCGTGAACTTGTCGCGCGGATCGGGCAGGACGTGAACCGTTTGCTTTGCCTCCTGTCCGCGGAATTTCATGGTGATGGTGTAAATGCCCGGAGGGATTTCCGGGCCACCGGCGCTGCGGAATGCATCGGGATCGCTACCGGGCGCCTGCGGGCGTTTGAACGCGTCGCGGGTAAGGTCCCACGATACGCGATTCACGCCTAACACCGCGGGCGCTTTGAATTTGCGAATGACGGTGCCGGTCGCATCGGCGACCTCGATATTCACTTCCTTCGCTTTGTCATCGACTTTCTTTTCTTCCGGTTTCTTCTCGGAAGCTGCCGATGCTTCCGGTTCTTTGGGAACGTCAGGCGGGGCACCGGCTTCGGTGACGAGCAGTTTCTGCGTCGCCTCGCGTTCTTTCGCTTTGCGCGCTCGTTCCTTTTCGTCGACAGGGTGCGGCAAATTCGGGAAATTCAGTGAATACGTAAGCAGCGCGCCATAAGGCTCGTTTTCGCCGCGGAATTCGGCATCGCCGAGGAAACGCGAACCTTCTTTCTGTCGCGTGACGTAAGTCTGCGCATCCGGCACTTCGAAGAAATGCAGCGGCTTGGCCATGATTTCCTTCGACACTGTGCGCAGTGGGCGAATGTCGTCGATCACATACGCGGCGCGGCCGTGCGTAGCGATCACAAGATCGTTGTCGCGCGGATGGACCGCGAGGCCCATGACCGAGACAGTGGGGAAGCCGTGCTTCCACTTCATCCAGTTTTTGCCCGCCTCGTTACTGACCCACAGACCGAATTCCGTGCCGAGGAACAGGAGATCGGGATCGACTGGATCCTGTTCAATGGCGTGCGCGTAGCCTTGAAGGTCCTTCGTGACGAGCGACGTCCATGTCTTGCCGTAATCGGTCGTGCGATAAACGTATGGGGTCCAATCCGATCGGCGGTGATTGTCGAGCACAATGAACGCCGTGCCGGCGTCATGACGCGAAGCTTTAATCTCCGGCACCCACGTATTCGCGGGAACGCCTTTGAGATTCGATTCGACGCTCGTCCAGTGCTTACCGCCATCGCGCGTGACGTGCACGCGGCCGTCATCGGTTCCGGCCCACAGCACATTGCGATCGAGTGACGACGCCGCGAGCGCGATGATCGTCGTGAAATTCTCCGCGCCAGTGACATCCGGCGTCAGGCCGCCGCTCTTGCTCTGGTTCTGCCATTCCTTCTTATTGGTCGTCAGATCGGCGCTGATGATTGTCCACGTTTCGCCGCGATCCGATGATTTGTGCACGTACTGGCTGCCAAAGTAAACACCGTCCGGATTAAACGGATCTGCTGCAATGGCGGCGTTCCAGTTAAAGCGCAGATCGGGTTCATTTGCGGGCGGAGCGGGACGAATATCCTTACGCTCGCCGGTGCGGAGATCCCAGCGCACGATGTAGCCTTCCTGGCTCATCGCAGAGCCGATCATCGGATCGGTCTGAATCGGCATCGTGCCGAATCCGTCGCCGAATCCAACTTCCTGCCAGTCCCAGTTACGAATTCCCGCGGTTTCCCACGTCGTGTTCGGCCCTTTCCACGAGCCGTTATCCTGCATGCCGCCATAAACGTTGTACGGCACTTCATTGTCGACGGCGACGTGATAATACTGGCCTAACGGCAGCGATGCGACGAAGCGCCAGGTATTGCCGCGATCCGTGGACTCAGCGACACCGCCGTCATTACCGGAATAAATGTGCGCGCCGTCGTTCGGATCGATCCACATCTCGTGATAATCGGGATGGATTTTTGCGAACGGCACCAACGTCCTGAAATTCTTTCCGCCATCGGTCGAAACCGAAATTAATGACGCGACGTTATAGACGCGATTCGGATCGGAAGGATCGACGCGAATATCGGCGTAATAAAACGGGCGGCTGGCGATATTCGTTTCGGTGTTGACCGCGGTCCACTTACGACCGCCATCGTCAGTTCTCAGTAAAGCGCTCTTATCGGCTTCGACGAGTGCATAAACGATATTGGGATTGGAGCGTGAGATTGCAACGCCAATGCGTCCGAGGTTTCCGGCAGGCATGCCGTCCTCCTCGGCGTACTTCTTCCAATTCGCACCGCCGTCATAACTGACATACAGACCTGAGCCGGGGCCGCCGGAATTGAAGAACCACGGCCAGCGGCGGTACTCCCACATCGATGCAAACAGTTTGTTCGGGTTTGTCGGATCGATGATGAGATCCGCGGCGCCGGTGCGGTCATTGACATAGAGGACTTTCGTCCACGTCTTACCGCCGTCTGTAGTCTTGAAGATGCCGCGATCGGCGTTTTGTCCCCAGGCCTGACCCATGGCCGCAGCCCACGCGATATTCGGGTCGCGCGGATGCAGCACAATGCGATGAATGCGCTCGGTCTTATCGAGCCCGAGGTGCTGCCACGTGGCGCCGCCGTCGATCGATTTGTAAATGCCATTTCCGACCGACATCGAATTGCGCACGTTGCCTTCGCCAGTGCCGACCCAGACGATCTCGGGACTCGGTTGATAAATCGCAACCGCGCCGATTGCAGCGACGGCCTGGTCGTCGAAGATCGGCGTGAAGCTCAATGCGCCGTCGGTCGATTTCCATACGCCGCCTGTTGCGGCGCCGACATACACGATGTCGGGATTGGATTCGACCGCCGCGATTGCGGCGACGCGACCGCTCATGGTCGCGGGTCCGATCGAGCGCGCTTTCATCCCAGCGAGTAGCTCGGGGTCGATCTGTGCGTGAAGCGTGAGCGTGAAAGAGAGGGCGAGGAGTAGGGCCGCCGGCCTTTTCAGCATGGCGGGGGATTGTAGCGGTATGTGGCGCGTCTCTTAACAAAAACGCCCCTCGGAGGAGGGGCGTTCGTGGAACTGCGATTGTGATCGAGCTAGGTCGTGGTGGTCGTCGACGTGCCGGTGGTCGCGCCGGTGTCGGTCGACATGGCCGACGTGTCGGTGCTGCCCGAGGTCGTGGAACTGGCCGACGTGTCGGTCTCGGCGGAGATCGTCGTCGTCTGCGTCGTCTCGGTCGTGATCGTCGCGGTGTCGGTGGCAATGGTATCGGTCACCACGGTGTCGGTCGATTCAGTCTCGCTCTTCTTGCAGGCAACGGCGCCGACGAGCAGTGCGGCGCAGAGGAACGTTGTGAACTTCTTCATGAACTATCTCTCCTTCAGTGATGTCGCGGGAAGCGATAGCAGAAACCGCGCCAGGCCCGTTCGCTCACTGAGGAAACATCGAAGCATCGATCGATGGCATGAGCTTCAGCGCGTTCTTGTAATAGATCTTCTTCAGCACTTCATCCGGCAGCGCGAGGCCGTACATCTTCCAGAACGCGTGGCGCTTGCGGTAGTAATCGAAATACTCGTCATCCGTTTCGAGGACGCGAAAGTACGTCGCGTATTCTTCGGCGTTCCAGATGTCTTTGCCCATCAGCACGCGGTCCTGATATTTGATGAGGAACGCGCGCGCGTGACGCGGCTGGCGTCCGAGCTCGTGCAGCACGGCGCCGATTTCCGTGGAGACGTTCGGCAATTCATCGAGCATCTTGCCGAGGCGATCGAGATCGTTGCCGAGCCAC
>JBQCJC010000238.1:0-5782 GCA_051953135.1 Thermoanaerobaculia bacterium
CAACCGACAACCAACAACCAACAACCACTCAGGGGGCTGCTACCGTCAGCCCTAAAAAAGACAAAGGCCGGCTGTGATACGCCGGCCTTGGGGTACAGCAAAGGAAAACGAGCTATTCGAGAACGACGAGCACCACGCGGCGGTTCGCCGAGCGGCCGGCCTTCGACTTGTTCGATTCGACCGGGAGCGTGTCGCCGTACGAGATCGTCGACATGCGTGCGAGCGGGAGTTTGTGCTCGCGCGAGAGGTAGCGGCGCACGGCGTCGGCGCGGCGCTGGCCGAGCTCTTCGTTGTAGCGCTCGCCGCCAGTGTCGTCGGTGTGACCCTGGATCTCGACGAAGTACTGCGCGTCGATTCCCTTCACGCGCGTGGCGAATTCATCGAGCGCGGTTTTGGCGCTCTGATCGAGCTCGTACGAATCGAGCTTGAACTTCACGCGGTCTTCGGAGAACGACTGCTCGAAGACAACTTTGCCTTTCGCGAGCACACCCGCTTCCTGCGCGCGCTTCAGTGCTTCCTGCGCGGACTGGCTGAGCTGCTCGATCTTCTGATCTGTCTGCTGCTGCTTCTGCTGCAGGTCTTCGACCTGCGAGGCCACGGATTCGATTTTCTGGTTCGTCGTCGCTGCCGAAGCCGCGATCTTCTCGTCGACCGACTTCGAAGTCGCGCAGGCCGACAACATTGCCGCGGCCGCGAGCACCGTGAGAACCGAGGAGAACTTCTTCATCAACTCTTCTTCCTTTCGTTGCGCCTGGTCCCGCGCGATGCGGTCAGCACTGGAGGTTCGGTTCCGCGGTAGCCGGCCCGAACGCGGACAGTGCGTGCACGCCCTGCGAGGTCAAGCGAAATGCGGCGGTACTTTACTGCACCCTTGCCTGTAGGCGGAAAGCCAATCAAATATTGCGCCCGAAGAATAGATGCAATCCCATCTATTGCGACTGCAAGTGTTTCGGGACGCGTGCCTACGAAGAGCTTGCCGCCCGTCGCCGAGGCCAGCTCTTCCAAAAGGTTGATGTTCGACATCTCTTCACTGATGGCCGTGATCCTCTTCGCGCCCACTTCTCCGGGCTCGCGAAGACCGAACGCGTAAATCGGAATCGACACCCCTTCGAGCTGCGATTCGATCTCTTCGTGCGTCATGAGCGATGCGTTGTCGATGCCGTCGCTCAGCAGAATGATCGCGCGCGAAGCATTGCGACCGAGCTCGCTGCGCTCCGGCATTTCGGCGAGCGCATCGAAGAACGCGGTTTTGCCCCACGGCTTCACGACATCGATCGCACGTCGAATCGCGGAAGGATTCTCGGTGAACGGCACCATCTCCCGAGCGTTGCCCTGGCTGTCGAAAACGAACAACGCGAAGTCATCGCCCGCGCGACGCTTTGCGGTGAGCGCATCGATGACGGCCTTCGCCGCTTCCATCTTGCCCGCGAGTCCCATCGAGCCCGAGCCATCGAGCAGGATCGTCCATGAGACCGGCGCGTTCTTCGACAGCTCGAACATGTCGGTCTTCACGGTCTGCCCGTCGACCATGAGCTTCACTTCCTTCTGCTGCAGATCCGTGATCGGCACGCCTTTCCGGCTGAGCGCGGTGAACGGAACCATGACGTAATTGACCGCCACCTGCTCGGTGTAGTCCTGAGCAGAGAGCGTCGTCGCGGCGAACAGCAGAGCTACAGCAAGGAAGCGTCGAAAAAGCATCGCGGACGAGAACAGGCGGAAAGCAAGAGGCGTTCCCAGCGGACCGAGCGGTAAGACGGGCGTGCGTCGCGAGTCGGGGAGGCAGGGGTGATACGAGAGATGAGAGATGAGAGATGAGTGATGAGAGATGAGTGATG
The DNA here is from genome assembly GCA_051953135.1 of Thermoanaerobaculia bacterium. Lineage (GTDB taxonomy): Bacteria > Acidobacteriota > Thermoanaerobaculia > Gp7-AA8 > Gp7-AA8 > QHVT01. Next base: position 1,836 of record JBQCJC010000238.1, read on the forward strand.
AACTGCGCGGCGAGAAACGCGCGCATTAGCTCATGACGCCATGTCGATGACCGTGTCTCTCGCGACGCGGTTCATCACTCATCACTCATCACTCATCGCTCGTTCCCGCGATGAACATCCCCACGAAGCCTAATATCGCTTCATCGGAATGAACTCCTCATCCTCCTGGTGCTTCCGTTCCCACTGCAGGAACTCGTAATACCCGCACTTTGGTTTGTCCGGATATTCGTGGCACACGCCGGGGCGCGCTTCGTACACGCTGCAGCGGCGCGTCTTGAGATCGATGAACATGCAGATCGATCCGTAGATCGTGTCCTTCTGATGCCGCAGGACCTGCTCGCCTTCGACCTCTTTCGTGAAGCGCTTCTTCGCCGTCTCTGGATCGATGCCGAAGTGCTTCGCGAGGCGATTCACGTCGCGCTTCGTGACGTGGATGCGATCGTAGCTGCAGCAGTAGGCAGGGCACTTCAGACAGTCGTAGGCAGGCTTGCGCGCGACAACAGGTTCGATGGCCATGGGTTGCACGAAGTGTAACCCGGAACGCTCATGGCATCGCGCTGGCTTGAGGGAGATGCGCATGCGCTCGCTCGTCGCCGTGATCGGCGCGTTTCTCACATCGGCATGTTGCTCGTCGTTGCCGAAGCTCGCCTCGAAGCGCGTTGCGTTTCCTGCAAACGCGCCGGCGTACGAGCGCATCACCGAATCGAGTGAAGAGTGGCGGGATGATGCGCGTCAACGCGATGTGCCGGTGAAACTTTACGCGCCGGCAAATGCAACCGAACGGTTGCCTGTCGTCGTGTTCTCCCACGGCATCGGAGAGAACCGCGACTCGTACTCGTACCTCGGCCGCGCACTCGCACACGCGGGCTTCCTCGCGATTCACGTCACGCACGCCGGTACCGATCGCGCGGTGCTCGAGCGCGGCTATCGATTTCTCTATCGCGCGGTGAAGCAGAAAGAAAACTGGGTCGCACGTCCGCGCGATGTGTCGTTCGTGCTCGACCGCATCGCATCGCGAAGTGACGTTGACATGAATCGCGTCGCGGTCGTGGGTCACTCCGCCGGCGCATTCACCGCGTTCGCGATCGCGGGGATGAACACGATCAACGGCGATGGATTGAAAGACGATCGCGTGAAGGTCGTGATCCCGATGTCGATGCCGCGACTCGACGGCGTCGTGGCGGAAGGCGGCTACGACACGATCACGATTCCGGTGCTCAATCTCACCGGCACGTGCGACACGTCGCTGCTCTATCGCACGGTTCCGAAGCATCGCCGCATTCCGTTCGATGCAACACACGCGGACCGGCAATACCTCGTCACGCTCGATGGCGTGAATCACGACACGTTCGTCGTGAGCGATGCGCGCAATGCACAGATCGCGAAGATCACGATCGCGTTTCTGCGCGCGTATCTGCTCGACGACAAAACCTCTCTCGCATGGTTCGATGATGCAGGCCTCGGCGATGTCGATGGCCTGCGGCTTTCCGTAGAACGCAAAAAGGAGATCGCGAAGTAAGATCGCGAACGATATGGATCACGCCGTCGCGCTGGTGCAGGCGTATTTACAACTCAACGGTTACTTCACCTCGGCGGAATATCCGATCATCGCGGGCACGGCTCGCAACGGATTCCGCACCATCACCGACATCGACATTCTCGCGTTTCGTTTTCCCACCGGCGAGCCGCTCGCGCGCAAAGGCGGCAAGGCTTCGCCGAAAGGTCTCGATGTCAGCACGCTCGATTCCGGGCTGGCCATTCCAACGACGCAGATCGACATGATCATTGGCGAAGTGAAGGAAGGCCGCGTCGGCATCAACACCGGCATTCGCGATCCGGACGTGTTGCGCACGGTGATCAATCGCTTCGGCAATGTCGCGGATCCGGAGCGCGTGGTTCAGGATCTTCTGCACAGCGGCACCGCGCACATTCCGCCGCATTACTCGGTGCGGTTGAGTGCGTTCGGCTCGTTTCCGCCCGGCTCCGCGGTGCCTCCCTGCCGCATCATTTCCCTCGGGCACGTGCTGCAGTTTCTGCAGGCGTACGTGCGCAAACATTGGGCGATGTTGCGTCATCTGCAATTCAAGGATCCGGCGTTCGGATTTCTGATGACGCTGGAGAAAGCGCGACGCGGTGGCGCGGGACGTCGCGGCGAGCAAGGTGTGGAAGTGGTGCCTCCGAACGAGGCTCCGCGCGAAGTGCACGCGAAGCCGGCGCCGCCACACGGACGATTCAGGAGACGACGATGAGTGTTTCGCGACGTGATTTCGCTTTGCTCGCTCTGACCGCGGCCGCGCTGCCGGCGATGGGCGAGACGCCTGCTGCTGCAACGCCGAATGCGGAAGCGGAGGCGCGCGTCGCGATGATTCTCGGCAAGTACGGATCGCGATTCACGGACGCGCAGAAGGCGGATATTCGCCGGCTCATCACCGGTGCGCAGGAAGGTCTCGAAGCGATGCGCGCGTATCCGCTCGAGAACTCCGTCGAGCCGGCGACGCTGTTTCGTCCGTATCGCAACACATCACGTCCGAAGAAGGTGGTCGCGAAGTGAATGCGGATGTTCTCTACTCGACCGTCACCGAACTGGCGGATCGCATTCGCACGAAGAAGCTCACCAGCGTCGAGCTCACGGAGGCGTATCTCGATCGCAGTGCATCGCTCGGCGCGCGATTGAATGCGTACGCGACGCTGACGCGCGAGCGCGCGTTGCGCGAGGCGAAAGCTGCGGACGCGGAGATCCAGGCCGGAAAATATAGAGGCCCATTACATGGGATCCCATACGCTGCGAAGGATCTGCTCGCGGCGGAAGGCTATCCGACGACGTGGGGCGCGCGACCGTATGCGAATCAGAAGTTCGATCGCGACGCGCACGCGATTCAGCGATTGAAAGATGCGGGCGCGGTGCTGATCGGCAAAGCAGCGATGATCGAGCTCGCGGGCGGTATGGGTTATCGCTACGGCACAGCGTCGCTCACCGGCGGCGCGAAGAATCCGTGGAATGAGACGTGTTGGACGTGCGGCTCATCGAGCGGCTCGGGCGCGATCGTCGCGGCAGGACTGGCGGCGTTCGCGATCGGCAGCGAGACGTGGGGCTCGATCATTTGTCCATCGGCGTATTGCGGCGTGTCGGGTTTGCGGCCGACGTTCGGTCGCGTGGGACGCGGCGGCGCGATGGCGTTGTCGTACTCGATGGACAAGCTGGGGCCGATGGCGCGCAGCGCGGACGATTGCGGATTCATCCTCGCGGCGCTGGCCGGTCACGATCGCGATGATCGTCATTCACTGCCGGAGGACGAAGCGCGATTCGGCTACGCGCGCGAGCCGCGCAAGTTGCGCATCGGTCGCGTGACGAATGCATGGGCGTCGATGCAGCCGGATGTCGAAGGTGCTACGAACGTAGCATTTGCAACGCTCGAGAAGGCGGGAGCGACGATCGTCGATGTGAAGCTGCCCGACGGTCCGTGGGAAATGGCCGCGGGCGTGACGATTCAGGTCGAGTGCGGAACGGCGTTCGATGCACTGATCGAAACGGGACGCGTACGCGAGCTCGATGATCCCGGCTCGCGCATCGGCGGATACGTCAATCGCACGCTCTCCGGCGCGGACTACGTGCGTGCGCAACGACTGCGCACGTTGTTGCAGGGCATGATGGATCGAATGTTCGATGACGTCGATGTGCTCGCAACCGCGTCATTGCCAGTTGCGGCGACGCCGATGGACGCAAATCTCGAAACGGATCTCGCATTTTCGGATCCGTTAGGCGGAATCGGGAACTTCTGCGGATTGCCAGGACTGAGCGTGCCGAGCGGACTCACGTCGAAGAGGTTGCCGGTGGGGATTCAGTTCGTGGGCAGAGCGTTCGGGGAGAACGACGTGTTGGCAGCAGGAAGGTTGTTTCAAGAGAAAACGGAATGGCATAAACAACGGCCCGTGTAGCGGAACGCCGG
>JBQCJC010000239.1:0-7902 GCA_051953135.1 Thermoanaerobaculia bacterium
CCCCCGGTTTTGGGCGCCCACCCCCCCCCACACCGTGGGCGCCCCCCCGGGGGGGGGGGGGTGGGTGGGGCGGGGGCGGACCCCCGCGGGGGGTTTGTATTTGTGGGGGGCGCCACCCCCCCCCCCCGCTCCACTTACTCCGGTGCCATCGCGCGCAGAACGGCCTCCGGACGTGGTCTTCGGATTGGTTTGCGAAATGGCTTCGCGCCGAAGGTTTGGCGCACGTGCGCATGAAATGCGATCGCTGCTTCGCGCATCGCGCGTCGTTCTTCGGGCGCGACTTTGTACGACGGCGGCGCGGCATCGCACAGCGTCGCGTCGAATCCGCGCGTCCACGTTTCGAGCGTCGCTTCGAGTGACGCCATGAACGACAGGAATCGAATCCAGCGATGATTCGGCCACGCCGTGTCGTAGCGTTCGCAGAACGCCGCACCCGCTTCGCGACCGCGTTGCGCGACGTCTTCGATCGTCCGTGCGTCCATCGTCAGATTGAGACCACCTTCATCGTCCGCGAGCAACACGTGCGCGATGCGATCGCGCTGTCCCGGCAGATGCAGCAGCATGTTGTCGCGCCAGTTCTGCATCGTGACGAGAATCGCGTGAAGAAATCCCGGCAGCGTGTGGAATGGCGTCCACCACTCGTTGATCCCGCCGCGATTCGTGCGCGGCATGTAGATGCGTTGTGCATCATCGTGATAGCGCTTCGTGCGCTGCGCGAGATTGATCGCGAACGTCGGCCAGCGCGGCAGCGGCGCATCGAAGAAATGCACCGGAAAGTTGCTGGTGATGCCGCCGTCCGAGAACCAGCATCGCTCCGCGTTTCGTTCGTCATCGCGACGACCGAAGTCGACCGACCACAACGGAATCGCGGCGAGAAGAATCGGAAAGCTGAGACTCATCCGCGTCGCGACGATCACCGGCAACGCGTCGCCGCTCGGAAACGGGATCAGCACTTCGCCATTCGATGATTTTGTTTCGCGCGTCTGCGGCTCCGCGCTCGCGATCATTTTGTCGACAACGTTCGCGGGAAACAGGCGACGCATTTCGCTCGGTGCGAAGAAGAACTTGCGCGAGTCGAACGGCAATCGATAGGGACGGCCGTGCGTGAGATTCGTGGTCATCATCTCGAGGTTGATCTCGCGCTCGCGCAACTCGCCGAACGTGAGCACATCCGCGCCCGAGACTTCATCGAGTTGCTGCGCGAGCCAGTCCGTGAGTCCGCCCGCACCACTGGCCATGCCGAATCCATTGCGCGGCAACACGCGCAACGCGGTCACGATCAGTTCGACGAACGCAGCCACGAAGAATGCAATCGAGCCAATGACGATCGTGATGATGCTCGCGACGATGGCGCCGATCATCCATCGCGAGCTCACGCTGATCGCGAGCATCAACGCGATGACGAACGCAACGATGCTGCTGTAGCGCGTGAAGTGCGTCGCGAGCATGCGCAGCGTCGCGAAGAGTTTGTCGCGTTTCGTGCCCGGCGTTTCGAGCCACGCCAGTGCGACCGCGAAGAGCGATTCGGTTTCGCTCGACGGTTTGAAGAGCCCGAGGAGTCGGGAACGGCCGTTGACGGTTTCGCCGAGCCACTTCGGCAATCGCGCGAGCGTCGCGAATCCGGCGTCGCTGCCATCGCGCTGACGACGATGTTCAGCCGCTGCCGTGAGTGCCGCGGCAATCGCGCCGGCCGAAGTGCCGCCGATGTTGACGAAGCGAAACTCGCGAGCGAGCTCGACCACCGCGCCGGGATACACGATGCCGCTCGTGATCCCGCCCTTCATCACCAGATCGCATTTCTTCATGTTCCGAAATGATGAGCCACTTCTGGTGTGTCGATCGCACTAACTCCATACGGCCATACGGGCCGCAGGAGGTACAAAATGCTGAAACACAAGACGTTACTCGCACTCACACTCGCGGTCGCCACGCTCGGCGCGATGTCCGTTCACGCGGATGACCGTCTCCTCGAAAAGACGGAGTACGGCTGGTATTACTCGCGCACGATTCGCGTCGACGGGCAGATCACCGCGATTCAGCGCAGCGGCGATGACTGGGTGCTGAGCCTCAACAATGGCGCGCGCCTCGTCGCCCACGACGGCGTCGACGTCCGTCTCGGCACGAACAAAGACGCGCATGTCTGGGATCTGCGACAAGGCGATGTCGTGCGCGTGATGGGCAGACCCGGTGCAAACGGAACGACGTTCGCGCGCCGAATCGACGTCACGAACTACGAACGCGAACGCCCGCGCAGACGACGGTGAGGTTTCGGAGCGCCGATGTCTTCGTCGGCGCTCCTCTACAATCCGCGCCGCGAAATGTCGTCTCGTCCCATCACTCCAAAACTCGTCCTGCTCTTCTGGCTTCCGCTCGCCGCCACCTGGTTCATGATGGCGCTCGAAGGCCCTTACATCTCCGCGATCGTGGCGCGCATGCCCAACGCCGCGCACGGCCTCGCGGCATTCGGCGTCGCGACATCGCTCGCGTGGCTCATCGAATCGCCGATCATGATGCTGCTCTCCGCATCCGCGGCGCTCGTGCTCGATCGCGCGTCGTACTTCGCGCTGCGTCGATTCGCGAACCTCCTCAACGCGCTCGTCACCCTCGGCATGATCGTGCTCGCGCTGCCGCCTGTCTTCGACTTCGTCGCCGAACGACTCATCGGACTCCCGCACGACATCGCATACCTCGCGCACATCTCCACCACCGCGATGATTCTCTGGCCCGCGTCGATCGGATATCGGCGCTTCTGGCAAGGCATCCTCGTGCGCCATCACCTCACGCGCCGCGTCGCGTACGGAACCATCGTGCGACTGGTGACGATGTCCGTCACGGCCGCGCTGCTCGCATTCGTGTTCAAACTTCCGGGCGCGCTCGTCGGCGCACTGGCGCTGCTCTCCGGCGTGATCTTCGAAGCATTCGCGAGCCGCTGGATGGCGCGACACATCGTGCGCTCGATCATCGAAAGCAACGAAGTCGCCGAAGGCACACTGCTGCGTCAGCGCGAGATCGCGCGCTTCTACTTCCCGCTCGCGCTCACATCGATTCTCTCGATGGCGTTAGGTCCGCTCGTCACGTTCGGACTCGGGCGTGGACGCTTTCCGATCGAATCGCTCGCCGTCTGGCCGATCGTCAACTCGATGATCTTTCTCTTCCGCAGCGGTGGCGTCGCGTTTCAGGAAGTGGGCATCGCGCTTCACAACGATCGTGAAGTCGGACGCATGGCCGCACTCCTCGGCGCCTGCGCATCGCTCGTGCTCGCACTCGTGGCGCTCACGCCACTCGAATTGCTGTGGTTTCAACAACTCTCAGGCCTGACACCGAATCTTGCGACGTTCGCCGTATGGCCGGTGCGACTGTTGATTCTCTATCCCGCGCTCGAGTACATCCTCTCGTTTCAGCGCGCGCGATGGATTCTCGAGCACCGCACGCGCATCGTCAGCATCGCAACAGGAATCGAGACCGCGGTTCTCGCAATCGCACTGTTCGTCACAATGAACGTCTTCTCGATGATCGGTGCAATCGGCGGTGCCATCGCGATGCTCGCCGGCAGAGTCGCGGCCAGTCTTTATCTCTTCGTCTGCGCGCGCGTCAGTCGGCCCATATGATCGTCTGATGCTCCGGCACGTCACGAGTGCGGTCGGCGTCTTCTGCCGCCTTGTCCAGACGCACCATCTCCTTGCCGTTGGCACCCGCGTCGACCGCGATTACGCCAACGCCGGGAATCTCCCACTTGCTGGACATCACGCTCCCCGTATCGGTTATGTGCTCAATAAACCATAACGGCGTAATAAGCCATCCAGTCGCGCGTCATCGCGCAACGGATCGAACCGACGATCGACCGGTAAAAACCACAGCCACGCATTGTGTTCGTCGAACGCTTTCTCCAGTGCGTCAAACGCCTCGTCAAACCGTCCGAGTCCCGTGTACGCAATGGCGAAGCAATACGGCGACACATACCGCTTCGACTCAGCGGCGCGCAGTTGCTCGAATATTTCGAGTGCTTCCGCATCACGTCCCGCGGATTTCAGCGCATAAACGAGCTCGCCGAGGTACAAACCCGCGGGTCCGGCAATTTCAATGGCCTGCTTCAGGTGTGTGATCGCGTCTTCATACTCGCCTAACACCTGCAATGTAATCGCGAGGTAATAATGTCCCGGCGCCAGTGCAGGATCCGTTTCAAGCACCGCGCGATAACATGCAACAGCCTCGTCATACCGTCTTGCGACGTGTAATGGAATTCCGGAACCGACGTTGAGGATCGGAGATAAAGGATCGAGCTCTTTCGAAATCTCGATTAACTCCAGCGCCTTTTCGATCTCGCCGTGTGCACAGAGCAAAATACCGAGCCAGTGCGGCGCCCACGCGTAATTCGGATTGAGGCGCATTGCCTCTTCCAACTCGCGCTTCGCCGTGTCCCAGTCCCAATCGAATAATCCCGCCGCATATCCCAGCGTTGCATGCGGTTCCGCGAGTAAAGGATCGAGATCGATCGCTTTACGCGCAGCGGCTTTGATTTTCGGCAACACCTCGCGCGGCGGCAGCGCCTGAATGAATCCGAGCATGACAAAACAATCCGCCAGACCCGCATACGGCATCGCAAACGCCGGATCCATTTCCACAGCGCGTTGAAAGAGGCTCAATGCCTGCTTCACCGCATCCGGCGTGCGCTTGATCCATTGAAAGCGTCCTTTGAGATAAAGCTGCTGCGCTTCGTGATCGACGGTGCGTTTCTTCTTGACCGTACGACGCGGCGCGGAACTCCCTTTGGTGCGCACGCGCTCTGCCACATCATCCGCAATCGCTTCTGCCAGCGCAGTCACTTCGCGCGGCGCACGGTCGTAGCGTGAAGACCACAATTGCGACCCGTCCGCGGTCGAGATCAAACTTGCCTCGACGTGCAATCCCGCCTCACTGACGTGCGCTTTGATATCGACGATTGCCGCGACATTGAGCTGACGTCCGACCTGCCGCGCATCGAGTCCCGCGCTTGCCCAACGCGCGGTCGTTCCGGCGGCAATGACACGCAAGCGCCGTACGTGCGACAGTGCGTTCGTAATGCCTTCGCTCAATCCATAAACGAGATATTCGAGCGCCGGATCGAACGATCCGGTAACCACCGGCAATACGGCTAGTGAGTCAATGCGACTTTTCACCGGCGCGATCGCGGCCGTCATCTGCTGCGTCGGCTCGATATCCGGCTGCGATTCGACGACCACTCTTCGTTTGGAGCTCGTCGAGCGCCGCTTCACCGACTGCATCGCATAGAGCATCTCGGCAATCGAGTCGTAACGATCGTCCGGCTCTTTCTTCAATGCCCGCTTGATGATCGGCATCAAGCCACTATGCTCGGGACTCGTTAATGCCGGCGGATCTTCGAACAGAATCGCCGTAATGGTCGCGGCGGTGTTAGGCCGGTCAAATGGTCTGCGGCCCGCGGCCATCTCATAGAGCACGACGCCGAGGCTGAAGATGTCCGTTCGCGCGTCGACGAACGCGCCGCGTAATTGTTCAGGCGACATGTACGGCGCCGTGCCGGTCACGACGCCGGTGCGCGATTTCAACGCCTCGTCATGAATGCTGTCGGGCGTAAGAAAACGAGCGAGACCGAAGTCCAGCACCTTGACCTGACCGCGTGGCGTGAGAATGAGATTCATCGGTTTGATGTCGCGATGAATGATTCCGCGGCGATGCGCGTCTTCGAGCGCCGCACAGATTTGCGTGCCGACGTCGAGGCATTCATTGAGCGACATCGGGCCGCGCTGCAAGCGATCGAAGAGCGTTTCGCCTTCAACGTATTGCATGACGAGGAACGGGCGATCCTCGTGCTCGCCGATTTCATAGAGCGTGCAGACGTTCGGATGATCGAGCGCCGCAACCGCACGCGCTTCGCGCAGTAAACGATTCCTCGCTTCGACGTCGCGACTCACACTTTCCGGAACGATTTTGATCGCGACGCGGCGGCCGAGGCGCTCATCGTCGGCGAGATACACCTCGCCCATTCCACCCGCTCCGATGAGCGAGACGATGGAGTACCGGCCGAGGCGCTCCGGGAAACTGTCAGGCATGGATGTGCTCATGCTGCCATAGGTGCGCACGGGGACGCGAATCTCCGGCGGTTGCGTGAGCGAGTCGCGTCACGGCGCAGTTCGGCTGCGCTTTCAAAACGGGTCCGCTTTTTGAAATCCAGCGAACGTGAAGGAGAAACAAATAACTATGCGTTCCAAATCAATGCTCGCTCTTTCGATTCTCTGCATCGCACTCGGAGCGTGCGCGACGACCGATTCCAGCGAAAGCGATCCCAACGTGGCTCGCGCCGTCGATCACGCGAATCAGAGCAGCCTCGCTGCTCGCCAGGATTACGTCGCCTACTCGACGCTCACTCCGAACACCGAGCAGAAGACCATCACCAGCACGACGGAAACTCCGGTCTGGGAGACCAGCGTCAATTACCCGACGACCGAGACCACGCAGAGCGCGAGCGTCTCGACCGACAGTGAATTCATCGACGGTTCGATGACCTCCAGCAGCACGATCGACGACACATCGGTCAGCGGTTCTGTGTCCGCCAGCACTACGCCGGATACGACCGCGAGCGTCTCGTCCTCGACGACGCAATCGACGACCACGTCAACGATGACCAGTTCGTCGTCGACTGACGACGAACCGACGACCACGACAACCACCACTACGACTCGTACGCGCCTGCGGAAGGACTAAGGCGCTTAAGAAGTTTTCGTACGGATTTGTTCGAGACCGCGACGCGGGACGCGCGTCGCGGTTTTTGTTTCGCGGTTCGGGCGCGAGCTTATACTGCTCCCCACACATCGACAAAGGAGCAGACCCCATGCTTGCACTCCGGCGCCTCGTGTTTCTGGCGATCCTCGTGGGACTGGCGACTACGCCGCGGCTTCTTGCACAGGGATTACCCCTCACGATGTCGAAGTCGTTCAGCCCTCCGAGCGTATTGGTCGGCGGCACCGCAACGACGACGATGACCGTGACGATTACCAATCCGAACGGCTTCTCCGTCAGTGGAATCAGCTTCAGCGACACATACCCGGCCGGCCTGGTTCCGGATCAGGTTGGCGCTTACACGTGTAGTGCAGGAAGCGCGATCTTCACCGGAAGTGGCTGGGCTCTGAGCAACGTCACCCTCGGTGCAGGCGCGTCGTGCAGCGTTCCGATGCTCATGCACGCCACAACCGCCGGACCGATTACGAATACGACCTCGCAGGTCACCGGAACCGGCGTCCCGCCGGGCGGCCCCGCCTCCGCGACGCTCAACGCGTTCGTGCCGGCGCCTAACACGCCAACTCTCTCAGAATGGATGCTGGTTGCACTCGCAATGGCGATCGCGATCGTGGCCGCGATGCGAATGAGCGGATAGATTTTGGAGCGGGCGACGGGATTCGAACCCGCGACCAAGAGCTTGGGAAGCTCCTACTCTACCAACTGAGCTACGCCCGCTTGCGTGTGCTCTCGGGATTTATCCTATCGCATGTCGGTCCAAGTGTCGCCAATCATCCCCAAGGATCAGCTAGCAGTCAGGTGCGACACCCGTGCGACACCCGCAGGGGCGAAGCCGGGCCACTCCCTCACGAATCCGACGTCCTTTGAACGGCTGGCGACGAACGGGATTCGAACCCGTTGGACCTACCGCGTATCCCACTCGATTTAAGTAGCTTAGACAGGCTGGGCAACACCAGTTGTCCCCGGTTTGTGCCCATCACGAGAGATAGCCTTACCGGCTATCTCTTTGCGTTTTCAGGAGGTTTTATGCTGCGCCAAGCGCGTGCTCCACCATCCGAAAAATGCATCATTCTACGCATCGTGGCGAGCGCGACAGGGTCGGGATCAAAAATGCGGCACGGTATCCTCAAATATGCCGTAACCGCATTT
>JBQCJC010000240.1:0-2159 GCA_051953135.1 Thermoanaerobaculia bacterium
TGGGGCGGGGGGGGCTCGGCCCCCCCCCCCCAAACATTTGGCGGGGGGGCAACCCCCCCCGCCGCTCCATTTTTCAACCACTGGTCCATCCATCCCAGAACCGTCTCGTGCCACACCTTTGAGTTCTGCGGCTTCAGCACCCAGTGCCCTTCATCCGGAAACAACAGCAGCTTTGACGGAACGCCGCGGCGCTGCAATGCGGTGAAGAGCTGTAATCCCTGATCGAGCGGAACGCGGTAATCGAGCTCGCCGTGCACGACGAGCGTCGGCGTCGTGAAGTTTTTCGCGAAGCGATGCGGCGACCACTTCTCGTACTGCTCCGGCTGTTCCCATGGCGTGCCGCCGAACTCCCACTCGGGGAACCAGAGCTCCTCGGTCGCGCCCCACATCGACTCGAGGTTGTACACGCCATCGTGCGACACGAATGCTTTGAACCGATTCGTGTGGCCGAGGAGCCAGTCGATCATGTAACCGCCGTAGGAGGCGCCCGCGGCACCCATACGATCCGCATCGACGTACGGCAGCGCCGCGAATTTGTCGACGCCGTTCATGAGATCCGTATAGACGCGCCCACCCCAGTCCTTCGAGATTTCTTCGACGAACTGCTGCCCGAAACCGGTCGAGCCGCGCGGATTCGGCATCAGCACGACGTAACCGCGCGCAACCCACATCTGCGGATTCCAGCGATACGACCAGCCATCGCCCCACGCGCCCTGCGGACCGCCGTGAATGAGCACGATCGACGGATACTTCTTCGTCGCATCGAAATTCGGCGGCTTCACGAGCCAGCCCTGCACCTGCGCGTTGTCCGCGCCGGTCCACCACATGTCTTCCGTCGCGCCCATCGTGATCTGCGACAGCAGCGCGTCATTGTGATGCGTGAGCTGCACCGGCTTGCCGTTGCGCGTCAGCGAGTAGATGTCGGACGGGCGCTGCAGCGACGACATCGAGAAGTACAACGTCTTGCGATCCGGCGAGACGACCACGGAATCGGCGGAGCCGTTCGTCGTGACTTGCGTCATCTTGCCGTCGAGCGTGACTTCGTAAATCACGTGACGTGCTTTCACGCCGGACGTGACGAGCAGCGATTTCGAATCAGGCGACCACGTCGCGGATTCGATCCAGTCATTGAACGTCGATGCGATGCGCTTCGAAGTTCCGGCCGCGCGATCGTAGAGCCACAGCTCGAAGAGATCGGATTCGTAGCCGTTGCGCGCCTGCGAGCGATACGCGATGTACTTGCCGTCCGGCGAATACAACGGTGAGGTATCGGCGCCGGTGCGCGTGGTGATGCGCTTCGCATCGCCGCCGCTCGTGCTGACGAGGAAGAGGTCGGAGTTCGTCGAGCGCTCCGGATTCTTGTCCGTGTTGCTCGCGTAGACGAGCTCCTTGCCATCCGGCGAAACGTCGAATTCATCGCCGCCGCCGACGGAGAAGTTCGGCGCGTCGAACGGACCCGGCGTGAGGTCGCGCGCGGCACCGTTCAGCGGAACGTAGACGATGTGCGAGCGCGTCGCTCCCTGCCACGTGGTCCAGTGGCGATAGAGCAGCGAGTCGTAGACGCGCGCTTTCGATGCAGGCGCGTTCTTCTCTTTCGCCTCGATGCATTTCGCATCGAGACCGCAGGCGGGATCGATGTCCGACGTCACAGCGAGCGCGGTGCCATCCGGCGACCACTTGACCGTCGACGCGCCGCCCGGCAGTTCCTGCAATTTCTTTGTTGCACCAGACGCAACATCGAAGAGCGCGATCTGACCGCCGGTCGTGTACGCGAGCGACTTGCCATCCGGCGACCAGCCGGCAACGGAACCGGCCGCCAGCTCTTTCGCGCCAGTGCCGTCGGCGCGCATGAGCCACATCGCCGTGTTGCGCTTGTTCGCCGCCATGTCCGTGGTCGTGACGTCGTACGCGATCCACTTCCCATCCGGCGAGAGTTTCGGAGAACCGATGCGCTTCATGTTCGCAAGGTCCTCGTAGGTCATGGGGCGCTGAGCAGTGAGGACGGTTGTCGTCATCACGAGCAGCGCGAGAGCGTGCGCTCCTTGGAGGGAAGCCCTATCGCTGGCAGCGGTAGACGGGAGTCAGGAGGCGGTAGTCGGGCGACCCGCTGCGCCCAGCAGCCACCAGCGCCGCGGCGGCGGGCGGCCGCCGCCCGCCGC
>JBQCJC010000241.1:0-29286 GCA_051953135.1 Thermoanaerobaculia bacterium
AGCCACAATCTTGCGGCACGGCTCATCGCTCATCGCTCATCACTCAGGGCGCGCTCCGCGCGCCCTCATCCTTTCACGCAGACCACCTGCCGCAACGTATGCACTACATCCACCAGATCGCTCTGCGCGTTCATCACCGCGTCGATCGATTTGTACGCCGCCGGTGTTTCGTCGATCACGTCCGCGTCCTTGCGGCATTCGACGCCGGCGGTCGCTTTCATGTGATCGTCGATCGTGAAGCGGCGCTTCGCTTCGGCGCGTGACATCGCGCGCCCTGCGCCGTGACTGCACGAGTGAAAGCTCTCGGGATTTCCCTTGCCGCGCACGATGAACGACTTCGCGCCCATGCTGCCCGGGATGATGCCCATGTCGCCTTCCTTCGCGCGCACCGCGCCTTTGCGCGTGACGAACACGTTCTCGCCGTAGTGATGTTCGATCGCGACGTAGTTGTGATGACAGTTCACCACTTCCTCCGTCGTGTCGAATGGCGGCACCGCGCCCGAGCTGCGCACCGCGGCCACGACCGCGTCCATCATCAGCCTGCGATTCTGCATCGCGAAATCCTGCGCCCAGTGCACCGCCTCGACGTAATCATCGAAGTGCTCCGTGCCGTGCGGAAAGTACGCGAGATTCTGATCCGGCAGGTTGATGTAGAAACGCTGCATGTCGCCCTTCGCCAGCTCGATGAAATACGAGCCGATGCGATTGCCGACGCCGCGCGAGCCGCTGTGCAGCATGAACCACACGTGTCCTGCTTCATCGAGACAAACTTCGATGAAGTGATTGCCCGTGCCCAGAGTGCCGAGGTGATTGAGATCGTTGCCGCGGCCAAGTTTGGGATGCTTCTCCACGATGCGGTCGTAACGCGGCTTGAGCTGCGACCACGTTTCGTTCTGCGCCTGCGGCGGCGTGCGCCACGCACCGCGATCGTTCTTTCCGCCGTTGTCCGTGCGGCCGTGCGGCACCGCGCTCTCGATCGCTGTACGGATCGAATGCAGATTGTCGGGAAGCTGCGATGCCTCGAGCGTCGTGCGCACGGCCATCATGCCGCAGCCGATGTCGACACCCACTGCAGCGGGGATGATCGCTTTCTTCGTCGGAATGACGCTGCCGACCGTTGCACCCATACCCCAGTGCACGTCGGGCATCGCGGCGATCCACTTGTGGATGAACGGCAGTCGCGCGACGTTGAGCAGCTGCTGCTTCGCGGCATCTTCCACCTGCACACCGCGCGTCCACGCCTTCACCGGCACACCCGTTTCGCCCGCGAGTACTTCGTAATTCGTTGCCATGGTGAAGGTGTAAGTCGCGAAGACGCGAATGTGATTCCCGCCGGCACGGCCGGCAGCGCTGCTTGCTTCGCTGCGGCACGTGCGGCCACTTCGTCGCTGCGGTCGTCGCGAAAATTCCGCTCTCCTCACGCTCCGTTTAATGTCGCGTCACGGTGTAGACCTTCTCGAACGGCAATCCTCCCGTTTCATTCGCGCGGCGCACCGCCTCCGCGTCCGGCGCTTCGTACAGGCAGATCATTCGCTTCCGATCCTTCGAGAGATACGTGTGCAGAAACTTCACGCGATGCACGTCGAGGCACCACGCCGATTCGTTCTCGCGCGCCTGAATTTCCTCGTAACTCACCGGCTCCTCGAACGATCTCTCTACTACCACGAGCTCCATGCGTCACTCCTTCTCCAGAATCGTTCGCGCACGCGCGATGTCACTCGGGCGCTCGAGAATCTCCGCGAGTCGCAGCGCTTCCTCGGCGCGCGACTGCGCGGTCGCAACCTCGCCGCGCGCAACATCGATCGACGCCGCGCGCGTGAGCACGTACGTGAGCCGCTGCTTCGCATCGACGGCGCGCAACGCCGCGAGATGCGATTCGAGCGCATCGCTCTCGCCATTCGCATACCGGCACAACGCCGCGAGTGCGAATGCGATCGGCACTTCGCTGCCTTCGCGTAATTTCTGCGCGAGCGGAATCAACTGTTCCGCGAGCGATGCCGCACTCGCATACGACTGCGCTTCAAACTCGGTCATGACGAGATGCTCGATGGCAGTGAACTCGGCCATGCGATTGCGCGTGGTCTTCGCGAGCTCGAGTGCGTGTCGAAACGCAGCGCGCGCTTCGTCGAATTGATGCTGATGCAATCGCAGCATGCCGACCGCATCCGGAATCGCGAACGGCTCGAAGCCCGCGCGATGTGCGAGTGCTCCCGCTTCGAGTGCGAGCGCTTCGGCGCGCAGCAAATCGCGTTCGAGCAGCACCAGACATCGCGCCGCCTCGGCCATCGCCACGATGCGTTGCTGCGCATCGCCGCCGCGACTCACAAGCTCCGCGCGCAACATGTGCCGCTGCGCATCTTCGCTGCCGCCGACTTCCCATCGCAGATACGCGAGGATCTGAAATCCGAGTCGCGCGTGTTCGGGAAGATCGAGATCGAGCGCTTGCTCCGCGAGCTTCTCGATCTCACTCGCGAATTCATCGAACTGCTGCGGGCGCCTCACCGCAAATCGAATCTCGTGCAATTCGAGCAGCAGTTGCACGCGCTCGCGATCCGGCAACGACGCGGCGTATTGCAATCCGCGCTTCGCGAGCGCATCCGCTTCCGCACCGGCGAACAATCGCAGACAGCGACGCGCGGCCTCGACACACGATCGCGCTGCTAACGCGTTGTCGCCGCCGAGTGCCGCGTGATGCGCGATGTCGGCGGCATCCTCGAGCACGCCCGCCACGCGCAAATGCATCAGCCTCCGGCGCGCCTCGGATAAATCCTGATACACCGCGCGCCGCACGACATCGTGCGCGAACGCATACACGTCCTGCCGCGACGGCTCCGCGCGAATGAAGTCGTGACGCTCGAGCGCATCGAGAGCGCGCAGCAGCGGCTCCGTCGCACGACCCGCGGATTGCTCGAGATGTCGCAGCGTGAACGACAACCCGAGCACCGCGCACCATCGCAACACTTCCGCCGCATCCTCAGGCAATCGCTCGACGCGATCGCGAATCAGCCGCGAGATTCCGCCGGCGCCATCGCCACGCGATCGCGCAAGCTCGATCGCAAACAACGGATTGCCACCGCTCTCGCGATAGATGCGATTCGCATCCGCCTGCGGATCGATCGAACGCACGAGCGTGACGATCGCGTCTTCGCTGAGCAACTGCAGATGAATCTCATCGACGATCCCTTCGCGTCGCAGTCCGCGCAGCACGCGCATCGCCGCTTCGTTATCGAGCAACTCGCCGCCGCGCGCCGCGAGAATGAACAGCAACGCGCGCTCGCGATTCGTGCGCGCGACGTAGTGCAGCAACTCCGCGGACGACGCATCGAGCCACTGCACGTCATCGAACATCACCACGCATTCACGCGAGCCGATGAGCTCCGATACGGTTGCGAAAAACGAATCGCGACTCTTCTGATTGCTGATCAGCGATTCCAGTGCGACACCGGGAATCTGCAGCAGAGCATCGAGCCACGGTCCGTACGGACGTCCCATCTCCGCTTCGAATGCGCGCGCACCGAGAACCATGCGGCCGCGCGATCGCGCATGCGTCGTGACCTCTTTCAGAATGCGCGACTTGCCGAGTCCGTAATCGCCGGTGAGCACGATGATGTGCGTCGAACGCGCTTCGAGCAACGACTCGATTTGCGCCAGTTCCGCATCACGACCAACGAGACCGCGCTCGCTCTTTGCGATGTCTAGCATCGGCGCGACGATGCGTGACACCGGCTTGCGCTGCTTCAACTCGTTCGCGATCGCATCGCGCATCGCGCGAGACTCCTCGCGAAACGCGACGAACCACGCGTGAAAATCGGCGTAGTCGCTGAGCTCGACATCTTCGAGAAACTCGCCGCGGAACAGACGATCGAGATCCTGCAGCGTTTCCGTCGGCAGAGTCGCGACGCCGGACGCGAGTGCATCGCGCACGTGCAGGATGTCGATCCAAACATCGTCGCCCGCGAACGTGACGTGATTGCGATCGGCGTGAATGCGCGAAGCGGCATCGTCATCGACCACGCCGCGCAGTTTGCTCAAGCTCCATCGCAGCGCCGCACGCGGATCCTCGGCGATATCCCAAAGCAGCGCGCAAAGACGCTCGCGTCGATGCGTCTTGCCGCTGAGCGCGAGGTACGCGAGCAGCGCACGCGTCTTCTTCGATTGAGGGAGATCGACGCGCATGCCGGCGCGCGCCACTTCGATTTCGCCGAGGAAACGGAGTTGCAACGACATGGCACAACTCGCAAACGTTTGAAGATTTCACCGCATCGTACCCCGACTTTCCACGGAGTTTCCACGTACTCTTCAAACGCTCGCGTAAACGGTTACAACCTAGATTTCTCCGCAAAACCAGGAGGAAATGAGATGACCACCACGACTAACGTTCCCTATTCGTATCAAGACGTGCTCGAAGCGAGCGAAAAGATTCATTGGACCGTCGACGACATCATCGGCGGCGAACTGCGACTCGATTTCTCGAAACCGTTCATGCCCGAGTCGCTCGCGCGCGTCGAGCAACTCGACTTTCTCAAATACGACGAGAAACGCGTCCTCAATCAGATCCGCGCGAACGAGTACCTGTGCCTCTTCGGCATCGTCGAGGAGTACATCCTGCCGTTCGTCGTCGATCACGCGCGGCCGCTGCTCAACGGCGACGACTATCGCGTTCGCGCGCTGCTGAACTTCGCGGAAGAAGAAGCGAAGCACATCCAGCTCTTCCGCCGCTTCCGCGATGACTTCGCGCAGAGCTTCGGCACGAAGTGCGAAGTGATCGGACCGGCGGAAGCGATCGGCAACGCGATCCTCGCCCATCATCCGCTCGCGGTCGCGTTGAACATCCTGCACATCGAATGGATGACGCAGCGCCACTACACCGAGAGCGTGACGAACAACAAAGCGCTCGATCCGCAATTCAAGTCGCTGCTCAAGCACCACTGGATGGAAGAGGCGCAGCACGCGAAGCTCGACTCGCTGATGGTCGAGGCGCTCGCGGATGCGTGCTCGAACGACGACATCGCGCGCGCGTTCGATGAATACCTGCAGATCGGCATGTTCATCGACGATGGACTCGCGCAGCAGATCGAGCTGAACCTCGATGCGTTCACGCGTGCGACAGGACGTTCATTAACTTCTTCCGAGCGCGCTCGTTATATGGACGTGCAACGGCAGGCGGTGCGCTGGACGTACATCGGCTCGGGCATGACGCATCCGAAATTCGAAGCGAGTGTCGCGCGTCTCAATCCCGTACTGCGCATCAAGCTGGAGGAGATCGCACCGGCGTTCTCGTAAGTCATGCTGTCATCGAAGAGAAGAGCGCGGCTGTCCGCGCAAGGCTGGAGCAACGATGCGCATCTGCATGAGATCGCGCCATGGGCGCGCGTCGCACCCGCGGTGTGCATGGTCGTCATCCTGACGGGCGTCTGGATCGGCACGTCGACCCTGTTCTGGATTCTCGTTCCGCTCGCGCTGATGGGCGCGATGTCGGGGCGGCATCCGATCGACATGATCTACAGCGAGATCGTGGCGCCGATCATCAACACCCGTCCTCTTCCTCGATGCGGTGCGCCGCGACGGTTCGCATGTACCGTCGCGGCGGTTTGGCTGATGGCCACCGCAATCGCGTTCTCCAACGGTCCCACGCTCCTCGGCGGCATTCTCGGCGGATGCATGGCCGCGGCGATGTTCCTCACCGCGGCGCTCGATCTCTGTCTCCCGTGCTACGTATTCGTCGCGTTGTTCGTGCGCAAAAAACTGCCGGAGCGCGTCGATTCCTCCGAAGCGCCGACGATGGAGAAGCCGCAGGAGTTGCAAACGACAACGCCGTTGACGATGGTGGCGGACTAAAGCACCACGCCGCGACACTCACCGAAACCAATTCTCGGCAAGCCTTCGCGCTCGCAGTAGCCGCGCATGATCACTTCATCGCCGCTCTCGAGAAACTTTCGCGTCTCGCCGCCCGGCAATTCGATCGGCTCGGTGCCACGCCACGTGAGCTCGAGCAGACATCCGCGCGAGTCTTTCGACGATCCCGAGATCGTGCCGCTCGCCAGCAGATCGCCCGGCTGCAGGTTGCATCCGTTCGACGCGTGATGCGCCACGAGCTGCGCGACGGTCCAGTACATGTCGCGAAAGTTGCCGCGGCTCAATCGCACGGGCTCGTGCATCTTCGCGGTGCGCAGCCAGACTTCCACCGTGACGTCGTAGCCGACGTCATCCTTTAAATACGGCAGCGGCTCCGGATCTCCCTCGGCGCGGACGTACGCATTCGTGCGATACGGCTCGAGCGCCTCGCGCGTGACGATCCACGGCGAGATCGACGTCGCGAAGTTCTTCGCGAGGAACGGCCCGAGGGGCTGGTACTCCCACGTTTGCAGATCGCGCGCGGACCAGTCGTTCACGAGGCAGAAGCCGAAGACGTGATCGAGTGCGCGATCGACAGGGATCGGCTCGCCGAGGTTGTTGCCGCGGCCGATGAACATCCCGAGCTCCATCTCGTAATCGAGACGCTTCGACGGACCGAACACCGGCGCCGCATTCGCGTCATCACGCGTTTGTCCGCTCGGTCGATGGATGCTCGTGCCGCTCACCACGATCGACGACGCACGGCCGTGATAGCCGATCGGCACCCACTTGTAATTCGGCAGCAGCGGATTGTCGGGACGAAACATCGAGCCGACATTCGTCGCGTGATGCACGCTCGCGTAGAAATCGGTGTAGTCGCCGATGCGCACCGGCAGCACCGTCTGTGCATCGCGCAGCGGCGAGAGATGCGCATCAACGCTGTTGCGCTGCAGCAGCTCCGCGATGCGCGCGCGAACCTCGCCCGTATTGCCCTTCGCCATGAACGCGTTGAGCACCGGCTCTTTCAACGCCGGCTCGCCAATGAGATCCGCGCACGCGTGAAGATCGAGAATGCGATCTTCGATCGCGGTGCAAATGTGATTCGCGGCGTTCACGCCGAAAGGAAGATTTTCGATTGGGAAATCGGTCATGAGATCGCGAGTCTAATGGAGGCGAGCGGTGAGTGATGAGCGATGAGTGATGAACTGCACGGCGAGAATCACGCGCATCGAATTGACGTCATCGCCAAGCGCGCGAGTTCTCGCCAGCGCGGTTCATCACTCATCTCTCATCGCTCGTTTCCGCACAAATCACGCCTCACGCGACGAGGGCTCAACTCACCGCAACCTCTCCAGTATCTGCCCCACTCTTTCCCTTACTTCCCCATCCGGCAATGACTCGAACGTGATCGCAACCGTCTCGCGCATGCGAATCCGCTCGCCTGCTTCGAGCGTGCGGTACTTGCCGTGAATCACGTAAGACACGAGCGATACCTTCGTCGCGGGCAGATCGCACAAGCCTGGCAGATCGCGCAGCAAACGTTCGACGGGACGCGTCTCCAGATCCTTCACGAACGACTCCATCTCGGTGAATGTCCGCGCGTCGATTCCGCGAAGTACGACAGAAGATGCATTCATGATCAGCTCTCCTTTTTCAGAGTCGGCTTGATGACGGTGGGAAGTCCTTCGACGGAGAAGAGGCTGAAGAGCTGCTCCCATCCGGCGATGGTCATGGCTTTGCCGTCCGGCGCGATGCCGAACGATTCCGCGGCGCGCTCGCGATCGAATCCGCCGAACGGCTTGCGCGTCGCGGTGGTGTCGGTGTTCGGAATGAAGTCCTGCGTGAAGATGCCGTTCACGCCATCCGCGTTCTGCGCGAGAAACGCGAGCGCTTTGCCATCCGGCATCCAGCGCACGCGGCCGAGGATGGCGGCGGTGCGGCGAAGGACAGGAGGCGCGATCGAGATGCCCATGTCTTTGCCATCGGCGACACGCGCAACGCGAATCTCCGCATTCGCCGTGCGGCTCTGCGAGAGGTAGGCAACATATTGACCATCAGGCGAGACCTCGGGCAGCGCACTGCGCTCCTTCACGATCTGCGTCGCCCGCGTGCCGTCGAGGCGCACTTTCCAGATGCCGCCGTTCTGCGGATGGAATGAGTTGTAGACGACCCAGCCGTCGCGCGTCGCGGTCGGGTTCTCCGCATCGATGCCGTCTTTCGAAAGCTGAATCGCTTCACTGCCATCGGCGTTCGCGGCCCAGATCTCGAGATTGCCGCTGCGCCCCGCGCTCCACACGATTTTTCTGCCGTCCGGCGTGAACGCGGGATCCCAATCCTCGGCACCATCGTCCGTCACGCGTTTCACCGTGCCGTCGATGTTCGCGATCCAGAGATCGAGATTGCCGCTGCGATTCGACGTGAAAAGCAGCGACTTGCCATCCGGTGAATACGCGGGCTGACGATCGCTGCTGTTGCCGCGCGTCACCCAGCGCTCGTTGTCCGCATCGAGCTCGCGCAGGTTGTCGCGCGGGCTGCGCACATCGAGCACGATCGCGCCGTTGCGCATCACATCGAGCACAACGCCGTTGTGCGACGCCCAGCCGATCACCTCGGATTCATCGGTGTCGATGTCATGACGCACGATCTTCGCGCTGCTGCCAACGACCGCTTCGACCGACTCCGCGCGCACGTACGTGACGTGCCGCGAATCCGCGCTCCAAATCACCGACGAGACTTCGCCCGCTTTCGGCGGAATCGCTAGCAGTTTCGCCTCGCCGCTCTTCGCATCGATGACGAGAATCGCCTGCGAGACGCGACCACCACGCACCGCGACGAGCGCGATTTTCGATCCATCGGGAGACCAGCGCGGATGCGCGGCGCCGACATCAGTGCGTGCGAGCTCGCGCACGTTCGCGCCGTTCGCATTCGCGAGCATCAGCGCGGTCTGCTGCGTGCCCTTGTTGTCGACGTTGCGCGTGAACGCGAGCGTCGAGCCATCGGGCGAAACATCCGTGGTGCCGGCGCCATCGAGAATGCGTCGCGGCTCACCACCAACAACCGGCACGCGCCACAACGAACCGGGACGACCGGGATCCGCGTGCGTGTAGACGATCGACGAGCCATCGGGAGTGAAGCGCGGAAAATCATCCGGGCCCGGCGTGAGCGCGACTTCGCTTCCATCCACAACCTGCTTGATCCAGATGCGCTGCACGCCATCACGCGACGACGCGAAGGCGATGAGCTTTCCATCCGGCGAAACCGCGGGTGAGTAATCATGACCGGAGTACGTCAGGTAACGCTCGGATGTGATCGTGCGCGGCGCGGGCTTGCGCGCCCACGCGGTGAGCAGTGAGCCCGCGAGCAACGCGAGCATTGCCGCCGCGGCAACGGGCCAGCGCTTGCGCCATTTCTTCGCGAGCGTTTCGGTCTCGCGAATCGGCGTGGCAACGCCGGTCTCGCTGAAGTGATCGCGCAGGTACTGAATGTCGCGCGCGAGATCGCGCGTCGCGACGTAACGATCTTCCACATCTTTCGACAAGCAGCGATCGACGATCCAGCGCACCGGCGGCGGAACGTTCGCGGCGATCTGCGAGATCGATTGAGGCTCGTCGCGCACGACCATGAACAACGTCTCAACGCCGCTCGCGCCATCGAATGCGCGGCGACCGGTGAGCATCTCGTAGAAGATCGAGCCGAATGAAAACTGATCGGAGCGATAGTCGACATCGCCAGCGCGCGCCTGCTCCGGCGACATGTACGCGTACGTGCCGACGATCGTGCCGGGCTCGGAGATGCCGCTGTCGTTCGTCAGCTCGAACGAGCGCGCGAGACCGAAGTCGAGAATCTTCACGACGCCGTCGGTCGTGATCATGATGTTCTCGGGCTTGAGATCGCGATGCACGAGTCCGCGCTTGTGCGCGGCCGCGAGTCCGTCGGCGAGCTGCGCCGCAATCTGCAGCGCTTTCTTCGGCGGCAGCGCGCCGGGCTTCAACACTTCGCGCAGCGTTTGCCCATCGACGTACTCCATCGCGATGTACGCGCGTCCGCTGTCGTCGCGGCCGATCTCGTAGATCGTGATGATGTTCGGATGATTCAGCGCCGACGCGGTGCGCGCTTCGTTGCGCAGTCGCGCGAGATGCTCCATATCGGCCGCAAGATGCGGCGGAAGAAGCTTGATGGCGATGTTCCGCCCGAGTGTTTCGTCATGCGCGAGATGAACTTCGCCCATGCCTCCCGCACCGAGTTGTCGGATGGTCCGATATGGGCCAATGCAATCCGCGGTCGCTGCCGTGACCATGCTGTACCCCCTGTGTTGTGGCTGAATCCCAAATTGATCCTAGCGTCACAAACACGGGCAACTGGTGACGGCGTCGTTAGCTTTTGTTGCGAATCGCGAAACTACAACCAGCCGAGCGCGCGCAAGTCTTCGATCGGTTCTTCGAATGAACACGAGCCGAATGAGATCGCGAAGTGATCGCGCAATTGCTCGAGAGCTTCCGTGCTCACACGATGCTCGCGCCACGATGCGAAGTCCTCGTCGAACGCGAACGCATTCGCATCCATCTCTTCGAGAATCGCCTCGGCATGATCGAGCATCGCCGCGGCGAGAAAGACATTGACGAAGCCGTGCATCAAACCGGTCGGCGCATTCGGCTCGTACGTGAGCGAGTGCACGCAACGCAGCGGATGATGCAAACCCGCGGTCGCTTTGAATGCGACGCCTTGCGCTTTGCACGCGCGCATGAAGCTCGCGATGCGCTGCGATGTCGGGAACGCATCTTCAGTGAGGCCGCCGGTGCGAATCTTCGCGCGCAACCCTTTGCATGCGATCGCATCGAGCAGCGAGACATCAGTGATCTCGACGAACGCGTCGCTGCTTTCGATCGCGTTCACTTCGTCGACAGTGTTCGCCTTGATTTCATGAATGCCGAGGATGCTGAGAGGAAACTCGGCCGGAACTTCCTTCGCGCGCTCCTGCTGCACCACGAATTTTCCGAGCATCCATGAATACTCGCCGTCGCGATAGCGCGCATAGTTGCGCACCGCGTCCTGCATCGTGAGCGCCGCCGGCGGAAAGAGTCCCGCGTAGTCGACGAGATGTGTGAGCAGCGTGCGCAGTGATCGTGCGGTCATGCGTTGAAGTGTTTCGTCAGACCCTGCCAGCACTTCCAGTAGTCGCGCTGCAGCAACGGCGTCTCGAGCGCGAAGCGCGTCGGGCGAATCAAGTACCGCGATTCAAACATGAACGCGAGCGTGTCGCCGAGGTAACGCGGCTCGAGCTTCGCGGCAGAGGCTTGCTCGAATGTCTGTGCGTCGGGACCGTGTCCGCTCATGCAGTTGTGCAGCGATCCACCACCCGGCACGAACCCTTCGGCCTTCGCGTCATACACACCATAAATCAGCCCCATATATTCATTCATGATATTGCGATGAAAATAGGGTGGCCTAAAGGCGTTCTCCGCGACCATCCATCGCGGCGGGAAGATCACGAAGTCGCAGTTCGCAACGCCCGGCGTGTCGGAGGGTGACGTGAGCACGGTAAAGATCGACGGATCGGGATGATCGAACGACACCGTGTTCATCGTGTTGAAGCGCGCGAGGTCGTACTTGTACGGCGCGTAATTGCCGTGCCACGCAACGACGTCGAGCGGTGAGTGATCGATCTTCGCGGACCACAGCCGTCCGCCGAATTTCGCGACGAGTTGGAAATCGCCTTCAACGTCTTCGAACGCGGCGACGGGCGAGAGGAAGTCGCGCGGATTCGCGAGACCGTTCGCGCCGATCGGCCCGAGGTCGGGCAAACGAAACGGCGCGCCGAAGTTTTCGCAGACATAGCCGCGCGCATCGGCATCGAGCAAATCGACGCGAAACTTGCAGCCGCGCGGGATCACCGCGATCTCGCCCGGCTTCAGTTCGACGATGCCGAGCTCCGTCGCAATCTTCAGCGATCCGCGCTCCGGAACGAACAGCAACTCGCCATCGGCGTCGTAAAAGAAACGCCCGTTCATGCTGCGATTCGCAACATAGATGTGGATGCCGATGCCTTCGTTGCCTGCGATCGTCGTCAGGCCATCGACGAAATCCGTCGGCTCACTCGGAATCGGCAACGCATCCCAGCGAAGTTGATTCGGCGACACCGGCACTTCATCGAACGAACCCCGCACGTTGCGCGCATCGAGCTCGACGAACGGCTCGTGCATCACGCTCGGACGAATGCGATACAGCCATGAGCGTCGCTGCAGATGCCGCGGCACGGTGAATGCCGCGCCCGAAAACTGCTCCGCGTACAAACCGTGATTCACGCGCTGCGGAGAGTTGCGGCCCTCCGGCAGCGCGCCTGCGATCGCTTCGGTGGCGAATTCGTTGTGAAAGCCTGACTGGTACATCGATCAGAGATTGCCGCGCCTGGCCTGCTCGCGCTCGATCGACTCGAACAACGCTTTGAAGTTGCCCTTGCCGAATCCACGCGCGCCCTTGCGCTGAATGATCTCGAAGAACACGGTCGGACGATCCTGCACCGGCTTCGTGAAGATCTGCAGGAGATACCCTTCTTCGTCGCGATCGACGAGGATGCCGAGCTCCTTGATTTTCGCGATCGGCTCGTCGATCTCACCGACGCGCGACGGCAGCTCGTCGTAATAGCTGTCCGGCACCATGAGGAACTCGACGCCGTTCGCCTTGAGCGTGCTCACCGTCTCGATCACATCGCCGCAGAGCAACGCCACGTGCTGCACGCCCGGTCCGTAGTACCACTCGAGGTACTCCTGGATCTGGCTCTTCTTCTTTCCTTCGGCCGGCTCGTTGATCGGAAACTTCACGACCTTGTTGTCGTCGCTCATCACGATCGACATGAGCGCCGAGTACTCGGTGTTGATGTCCTTGTCGTCGAACGTGATGTAACGCGAGAAGCCCATCACCTTCGAATACCACTCGCACCACTGATTCATCGCGCCCAGCTCGACGTTGCCGACCATGTGATCGACCGCGGCGATGCCGGTGGATTCGCCCGGCAACTCCGCCGGCACGTAGCCCGGCAGGAACGAACCGTTGTAATCCTTGTAGCTGAGGAACGAGTGGATCGTGTCGCCGTACGTTTTGATCGCGGCGCGGCGCACGGTGCCATTCGCGTCGGTCATGTCATGCGGCTCCGCGACCGGCTGCGCACCGCGACGCACCGCTTCGGCGAATGCGAAGTCGGCATCTTCGACGAGCAGCGCGATGTCGCGCACGCCATCGCCATGACGCTTGATGTGATCACTCGCGATGTTCGAAGGATCGAATGGCGTCGAGATCACGAATCGCACTTTGCCCTGATTGAGCACGTACGACGCGAACTGGCGATTACCGGTCTCGAGACCGCTGTACGCGAGCTGCGAAAAGCCGAAAGCCTTCCGGTAGTAGAACGCCGCCTGCTTGGCGTTACCCACCCAGAACTCGACGTGATGGATGCGCTTGAGTTTCAGCGGATTGCCGCCGCTTTCGGCCACTTCACGCAGGGAGAGGCCCTGCTCGGTCATTGCTGTCATGATCAATGCTCCTGTGAGACCGCGCTGTTTATCACACGTCCAACATGCGACGAAAACCGCTGCATTCTCCAATTTGCTCCGTCAATTCCACTCCCTGCAGAAAACTTGACTCACCGAGGTACCCTCGGTTGCGTAATTGAAGGGAGTACAGAAACCATGCGACGCGTTAAACTCTCAAGCATGCGAAAACTCGATCTGGCGGATATCCATCGCCTCGCCCAGGAGCTCGAACACGGCGAACCGATCGAGCTCTGGCGCGACGGTCATCTGGTCGCACGCGTCGATCCCGTTCGCGATGATGTGCAGACACGTTCCGAGAGTTTGCCGGAGTGGTTCCTCACCGAGCCGCTTCCGCGGTTTTCGGGAAGCGTCCTCGGCCAGCTCCTCGCCGATCGCCATAGCCGCGACTGGTGAGATTCTGGGATAGCTCTGCGCTCGTGCCGCTTCTGGCGGCCGAGTCGCAGTCCGAAACCGTTCGCACACTGATCGCCGAAGATCCGTCGATCGCCGTCGCCTTCATCACGCCTGTCGAAATCGAGAGCGCGATTTGGCGAAAGTCGAGACACGACTCCGACGACATCGCGAGAGAACGCGCGCTTCGCCGCCTGGCTGTCATCGAACAACGCTGGCGAATCGTGAACGGCTCGACGTTCGTCGTTCCCGAAGCGCGACGCCTCGTGCGCGACCGTCACTTGCGCGCCGCCGACGCGCTTCAGCTCGCGTGTGCCATCGTCTTTCGCACGAACACCAACGCCGTCGAGTTCGTAACGCTCGATCACGAGCTCGCTGTTGCCGCACGTGCGGAAGGCTTCACAGTCCTCCCTGCGCAGTAACGAGCGTGCCCCCGCGACGACCGCAGCGACGAACCAACTCCGCGCTCCTGCCACCGCGACGGCCGCAACCACGATTCAACTCCGCTCGTGCCACCGCGACGACCGCAACCACGAACCAACTCCGCGCTCCTGCCACCGCGACGATCGCACCGACAAACCAATCCGTGCTCGTACTGCCCACGACAAGCCGAACCGATGATCGAACTTCGCGCTCCTGCCGCCGCGACGATCGCAACCACGAACCAACTCCCCGCTCGTGCCACCACGACAACCGCAGCCACGAACCAACTCCGCGCTCCTGCCACCGCGACAACCGCACCGATGAACCAACTTCGCGCTCGTGCCCCCGCGACGACCGCAACCACGAACCCAACGCCGCACTCGTGCCACCGCGACGAGCGCGACCACCAACCAACTCCCCGCTCCTGCCATCGCAATGACCGCAACCACGAACCAACCCCGCGCTCCTGCCACCGCGACGACCGCAACCACGAACCAACTCCGCGCTCCTGCCACCGCGACGACCGCACCGACGAAGTAGCCGTACGTGCCCCAGCGAAGCAACGAGCGCAGGCGGCCGGGCCGCCCCCCGGCATAAGCGTGGTTTAATCCTCGTTGGACGGCTCGGATGTTCGACAAACTTCATGAAGAGTGCGGTGTCTTCGGTGTCCTCGGACGTGCGGACGCCGCGAACCTCGTCTACCTCGGCCTCTACGCCCTCCAGCATCGCGGACAGGAAAGCGCCGGCATCGCCTCCGTCACCAACGAAGGCCGCCTCGTCTCCGAAAAAGAGATGGGCTATGTCGCCGACGTCTTCACCCACGAACGCTTGTCGCGACTTCCCGGCGACATTGCCATCGGCCACGTGCGCTACTCCACTGCTGGCGGATCGATGCTCTGCAACGCACAGCCGATCGTCGCCTCCACGAGCAAAGGACCGATCGCCGTCGCGCACAACGGCAACCTGATCAACGGCGACGAATTGCGCCGCCAGCTCGAAGCCGAAGGCGCGATCTTCAACTCCACCGCGGACAGCGAAGTCATCGTGCATCTCATCGCGCGATCCAAAGCACCGGACATCGAAGGCGCATTCATCGACGCGCTTTCGCGCGTTCAGGGTGCATACGCGATCGCGCTCCTCACACCGGGACGCATCTTCGCCGCACGCGATCCTCACGGCTTCCGCCCGCTCGTCCTCGGCAAACTCGATGACGCACTGACCGTCTCCTCCGAAACCTGTGCGTTTGATCTCATCGCCGCCGAAACCGTGCGCGAGATCGGCGCGGGTGAAGTCATCGCGCTCGAGCGCCGCGGCCCGATCACGTCCGTGCGCGTCGTGCGCGAAGCGAAAGCAGATCGCGAAGCGCGCTGCATCTTCGAGCACGTCTACTTCGCGCGTCCCGACTCCGTCGTCTTCGGCAACAGCGTCGCCGCGACGCGCCAGAAATTCGGCGCACAACTCGCACGCGAACATCCGATTGAAGCTGACATCGTCGTGCCCGTTCCCGACTCCGGCGTCTACGCCGCGCTCGGCTACGCGCAGGAATCCGGCATCCCGTTTCAGTACGGCCTCGTGCGCAATCACTACGTCGGCCGCACGTTCATCGAGCCGAAGCAGACTATTCGCAGCTTCGGTGTGAAGGTGAAACTGAATCCGGTGCAGCACCTCGTGAAAGGCAAGCGCGTCGTGCTGATCGACGACTCGATCGTGCGCGGCACGACGTCGAAAAAAATCGTACGCATGCTGAAGCAGGCCGGTGCGGCCGAGGTGCACATGCGCATCTCATCGCCGCCGACTTCATGGCCGTGCTACTACGGTATCGACACGCCGGAACGGCGCGATCTCATCGCGAGCTCACATTCGCTCGAAGACATCCGTTCATTCATCGAAGCTGATTCGCTCGGCTATCTCAGTGAAGACGGGTTGCTCGAAGCGGTGAAGAACGGCAACGATCCACGACAGCTTTACTGCACCGCGTGCTTCACCGGGAAGTACCCGGTGAAGCGCGAAGAGCTGCAGAAAGCGGCGGAAGCAGTGCTAACGGCGTAAGCCGCGATCATCTTCATCATCGACGAACACGTCGCGTTCACTTGCGCGCGTCGATGTCGTGATCACTTCGTTCTCGCGAGGAATGTCGCGCGGCAGATCGCGCCCTGGTCCGAGGAGCTCATCGAACAACGCGCGATAGTGCAGCATCGCCTGTCGCAAATCTTCCGTCGACGAACTTCCCGGCGCACTGCCGATGACGTTGTGTCCCGCGCGATAGTGCTCGACGATGCGCGGATGCCGCACGGACAAGTGCGCGGCATGTTTGTCGAAGTCGCCCATCGGATATCCCTGCGTGCGCATGATCTCCGCGACGAGCTCGTCCGCTTCAACAACCGCCATCGCTGGACGCTCGACGAAATGTTTTTCGACGCGCTCCCAGTCACCACGATAGCGATCACGCTCCGCGGCCGTGAGCGGTCGAATCTCATACTGCTTCGCTTCCTCGGAACGCGCGACTAACTCGCGCTCCGCTTTCGTGCGACTGCCGTGCTCGTGCACGACGTGGTCGTATTCGCGTCCGAACTTCTCTCGCAGTGATTCGCTTCGCGAGCGACGCGCGCCACGCGCGATGAGTCCTACAACGACGAGCAGCGCAACGGCGCCGAGCGCAATCCAGATCCACATTGGATCGATAGCCATGACTGTCTCCTTCGCAAAGGAGCCTCGGCAAAGCTCATACCGGAATGCGCTTCAGATCGGTTTCGGCGGCGATGAATCCGAACGCCGCCCACTGCTTCTGATTCGTAACGATCCTTTCAAACACCGGCCGCGCTCGCTCAGGTTGACCGTTGATGACGTAGTAACTCCCGACGCCATACAGAATCGTGGCGCCATCGGCGTTCGACGGATCAGCACTCGCGAACTCCTCGGGCGCAATCTCACCGCGATACATGAGCAGCAGTCGTTGATAGGCGCTGTTCTCGATGATGTCCATGTCGGTACTGATCGGCTCGAGCGCGCGCTCCGCTTCCTCCGGCCGTCCGAGACGCCGCAGCGTGAGATACGTCCAGTACGACGCCGAGACAACACCGTCGGGATTCTTCGAAACCTTCATGCATTCTCGATACGCATCGAGCGCTTTGTCGAAATCACCGCGCAGGTAGTACGCGAGGCCGAGGTGATACCAGATGTTCGATTGCAGCGTCGTCAGCGGGATGTTGCGCGCGTTCGGCAGACCATCGGGCTCGATCGCATCCGGCTGCCCCTGAATCAACTTCGCGGCGCGCGAAAGATCGTCGATCGCGCGATCGAATTGACGCAGCGTAATCCAGCGATGTCCGCGATGGCGAAGCATGCGCGCGTCACGCGGATGCTTCTTCGCGCCTTCGCTGAAGATGTCGATCGCACCGCGATAATCACCGAGGTACGCCGTGCGACGGCCGAGCCAGATGATCGCGTCGGCGTCGTTCGGATTTTTCTCGTACGCCGCACGTGCAGCGGCGAGATCCTTCTCGCGTCGCGCGCGCAAATCCGCGGACATCGACGGCGCCGGCGCATCGACGATGGGCGTCGGAGGAACAGTGGACGTCGCGCAGGCGGCGAGAAGCAACACAACAGCAATGCAACGCATGCGATCATCGTAGCAATGCGACCCGACATCGTGATCCTCGGCGGCGGCGTCATCGGCTCGAGCATCGCGTATCACCTCGCGAAACGCGGCGTGCGCAAGGTGCTCGTGCTCGATCGCGCGCCGGAGCTCGGCGGCGGCAGCACAGCGAAAGCGACCGGCGGCTTTCGCGCGCAATTCGACAACGAGACCGAGGTGCGACTGTCGATGAGCGCGCGGGCGAAGCTCGAAGCGTTCGAAGATGAGATCGGCATCGACTCCGGCTATCGAGCGCGCGGATATCTCTTTCTTGCGTGCAACGAAGACGAGTTGCGTGCGTTGCGTGACGCGCAAACCGTGCAACACGCGTGCGGTGTGCATGAAGCACGCATCGTCAACGCGAGCGAAGCGCGCGAGCTCAGCGCGGCCATCGGCGACGACACCGTGATCGGTGGCGCGTTCTGCCCGAGCGACGGGTTCATTCGTCCGATGAACATGCTTCGCGGCTACGCCGAGGCCGCGCAGCGAATGGGCGTGCGATACGAATTTGATGTCGAGCATCGCGGCTTCATCGAGAACGGCGATCGCGTCGTGAAAGCGCGAACGTCACGCGGCGACATCGAAGCGACGACGTTCA
This sequence comes from Thermoanaerobaculia bacterium, assembly GCA_051953135.1. Classification (GTDB taxonomy): domain Bacteria; phylum Acidobacteriota; class Thermoanaerobaculia; order Gp7-AA8; family Gp7-AA8; genus QHVT01. The sequence continues at coordinate 18,428 of JBQCJC010000241.1, forward strand.
TCAACGCGATGGGCGCGTGGTCCGGCGCGCCGGTGACGCCGCTGCGTCGCAATGTTGCCGCGACCTTCGCGACGAACGTGCTCGATGAAACGATGCCGATGACGATCTGGGCCGGCGACTGGTATCACCTGCGCGTGCGCGATGGTCGCGTGTTGCTGTTGTGGCCCGACGAGCCGGTCGTCGAGAACTGGCTCGATGAAGTGCTGCGCCGTACACGTGAACGCGTTCCGATTCTTCGCGACGTTCCAATCGAAGAATGCTGGAGCGGGATGTACGAGATGTCGCCGGACGGCAAGGCGATCGTGGGACGCTCACCGCGATTCGAGAACATGATTCTCGCCACTGGATGCTCGGGTCACGGAGTGATGCATTCGCCGGCAATCGGTGAGTTGGTCGCGGAGTTAGTGATTGATGGAACGACGTCGATGAACATCGACGCGCTGAATCCAGCACGTTTCATCGCAGCAACAACGAACAACACGTAACCCCGCCTTCGGCCTTCGCCAATTCATCCGCATTCACGGTGCGAAGATCGAACTCGCGCAACTTTGCAAGCGTTCGAGGAAACGAGCTGGGATACACGATCACATCATCGATGCGCAACGCGTTGGCCGCGAACGGCTCATCGACGTCAATGAATTGGAATCCATTCAATGGGACTGCATCGAACCATTCGCGATTCGCGAGCAACACGTTTCCGCCGAGCCACGTGACCGCGGTCTTCAAATGCAACGCGTCGTGCACATCGACGGGAATCACTTCGCGTCGCGTGAGCGCACGCAGTTGCGCGATGCCGTCATCGTTCGTTCGCGCCGTGCGTCCGACGAAGATGCGCTCGCCGATGACGAGCACGTCGCCGCCATCGATCGTGCCCGGCGCCTCGATGCGAGCGATCGGTCGATAGCGCGCGAGCACCGCGGCCACGGCATCAACTTCACCGCGCCGAGACTCCGCACCCGGACGCGTGATCACCGCAACGTCGTCGAGCACGACCGCCGTGTCCTCGATGAACACGCAATCGGGATACGCATCATCGGCAGGGATGTCGATGACTTCGCATCCGAGGGATGCGAGTAGTGCGCGATACTCATGATGTTGCGCGGCCGCGCGTTCGTACGAAATCGAAACGCGCTCGAGATGCGTGAGCTCGCACTGTTCGATCGAACGAGCGACGTCGCGTGTGATCGCAATCATCGTGCTGCCTCCACGATCGCATCGCGAATCACATCGGCCTCAGTGACGAGGCCGTGATCGCCTTCGGCGAGCTCAATGAATTTCGAGCCAGCGACGAGTCCCGCGATCTCCCACTTCTTCCACGTCTCTTCGACGACCCAGAACGGCACGGTCTCGTCCTTGCGACCCATGATTGCGGTGACGCGCGACGGCGGCGGTGCTTCATCGACGTGCAGGTTCGTCATCTGCAGAAAGAATTTGCGATGAATGAATGCGTCCGCGTTTCGCGCGAAGTTGAAGACTTTCACGGGATCGGTATTCGGCACATGCTCCGCCCATCGTCGCGCGACACCTAACGCCGGCGCGATCAACACGAGCGGCAATGCGAAGCCGCGCTTCGCAACCGACAACGCAACGAGCGCGCCGAGCGAACTGCCGACGATCGCGCGCGGCGGCGTTGCATGCGCGGCATTCACCGCGTGATCGACCACCGCGTCGAAATCAAGCGCTTCGAACGATGGCACGTTGAGATCGGGCGTATTGAGCTCGATCTCGTACGGCGCGAGCAAGGGACGCAGCGCGGCAATCTTCGCACTCGCAGGCGATGACGCGAAGCCGTGAAAGTACAGAACGGATTTCATGAGGCGACGGCAACGATGCCGCATCGCCACTCGATTTACAACGCCGCCGCGCGATCGATCACTTGCGAATCAATTCGATGTGCGGCGGATCGTGCGGCTGCTTCCAGCGATAGCCGGCCGTGAGTCCGTTCGCTTCGGCGATTTCCGCGAATCGTTTCCACGTCGCTTCCGGCGCATCGAGCGTGACCTTGCCGCTCGCATTCAGCGGATAGCAATCCGCCGCACAACCCGATCCCGGCATGCCGTTGCCCTGATGATTCGAGAGCTTGTTCACGCCATCGCGATTCGTGACGATGTTGCCCGGTCGCGCGAATGGCACGTTCTTGCGGCCCTGTCCGAACAACCACTGCTGCCGCTGCACGGTGCGAAAGCCTTCGTGAAATTTGAACGGAATCCCCTCGGCCGAACACGCCGCAAGCGTCTGTTCGAGCCGCGTGCGAAATTCCGGATCGAGCTTCGCCGGATCGCGATCGATCGGCGGCTCGGTGACGACCGCCTCCAACGTGACGGTCGACTCATTCGTGATCATCGACTGCAACGCATCGATCGCCGCCGCCGTCGCGAGCTTCGTCTTGAATGCATCGCGATTGGGCCTCTTCGAAGGTTTCTTCTTCGAAGCCTTCTTTGCGGGAGCTCTCTTCACAGCGACCTTCTTCGCGGGCCCCGCCTTCTTCGCTTTCTTCGACGATTTCTTTGCCGCCATGAGGTTCTCCTTCATCGATAGGAGTGCCGCGATCGGAAAGTTCCCTACCGCGACCTCATGAAATGACGCCCGCCCGCGATGCTACGATCCACCACCTTGAGAAATCGCACGATCCTTCTGTTCGCCGCTGGGCTTTTGCTGCGTCTCGCCGTGTCGTTTGCGTTCTACGGCAGTCACGACGTGCGGGTGGAGGTGCATCACGCGTGGCGCATTCGTCACGGTCTGCCGTCGTGGACGAGCAAGCTGCCGATCGGCTACTTCACGCCACCGGCGATGGCCATCATCGCGGAGAAAATTCATCTTCGCGAAGACGTCGCGCAGGAACTGCCCGCGATCGCCGGCGATCTCTTCACCGCATTTCTGTTGCTGCAGATTGCACGACGCCGCGGCCTCACGCGCGAGCAGTGGTTGTGGCCTGCGATCTTTCTGCTCAATCCCGTCACGATCATTCTCTCGGCGTATCACGGCAATATCGATCCGGTGATGTCGGCGTTCATCCTGTGGGCGCTCGATCTGCGCTGGCGCGACAAGCCACTCGCCTCCGGTATCACCCTCGGGCTCGCCGTCGCGATGAAACCAACGGCGTTGCTCGCGTTGCCGGTATTGCTGATTCCGGTAAAGCGCAAAGGCAACATCACGCTCGCAGCGGCCGGCGTGCTCACGCCGATTGCGATCTGTCTGCCGTTCGCGATTCTTGATCCGACATTCGGACAGTTCCTGCGGAACTACTCGGGCATGTACGGCAACTGGGGCATCCCGATGATCCTGCGCCAGGGTGAGAACGTCGCGCGGCAACTACTGCATCTGCCGGACTCGCTCGTCGGAATCCTGCACGTCATCAACGTGGCACTCGCGTCCTACGGCAAATACCTGCTTGCCGCAATTCTGCTGGCGTGGCTCGCACACGCGGCGCGGCGATGGAACGTCGACTCATTCGCAAAGAACGCGACGCTGATGGCCGCGACATACCTCGTATTCTTCGTGTTCGCGACCGGCTTCGGCCCGCAGTACATCAGTCTGCTGGTGCCGTTCCTATTGATCGCGACGACACGCATTTCGATGATTCATTCGGCGCTGCTGACGCCTTACCTGATCGTCGTGTACGTACATGCGCAGTTCTACGCGGATCCCGATCGCGATGTCGCCGTCACACAACGTCTCGGCACGCTGACGAAAGCAGACCTCGCGCTGCTCGCGGCGCACGGCCTCTTCTCGCTCGTGGCCTGGGCCGCGTGCGCGTGGGCACTTTGGATGCTGATTCGTCCGAAACGCGCAAACTAATCGCACGCGGTGATCGACGACACTGTTCGATGTCGGATCCCTTCGGAGAATCAGCGTATGTCATTGTCCTGGACTGATCGCGCGGTGAGCGCGGAAGACGCCGTCTCGCATGTGTTGAGCGGCATGAAGGTGTTCGTTCACGGCGCGGCGGCGACGCCGACAGTGTTGATCGATGCCCTCGCGGAGCGGGATGTCGAGCACGTCACGACGTATCACCTCCCTCTCGCCGGGCGTGTCGCCAGTGCGGCTCCCGCGCTCGCGCATCGGTTTCGTCCGACGTCATTGTTCATCGGCGCGAACATGCGCGCGGCCGTGAACGAAGGGCGCGCTGATTTCACGCCGGTGTTTCTCTCCGACGTGCCGGCGCTTTTCTCGTCGCGTCGCATTCCGCTCGACGTCGCATTGCTGCAACTCTCGCCGCCGGACAAGCACGGCTTCTGCACACTCGGCACATCCGCGGACACCGCGGTCTCGGCGGCGCGCAGCGCGCGCATTCTCATCGCCGAGGTGAATGATCAGATGCCGCGCACGCACGGCAACACGCTCGTGCACATCGATCAGCTCACGGCGTTCGTGCATACGAATCGACCGCTGCCCGAACATCCACCGACGGAACCGACCGAAGCCGAAGCGGCGATCGGATCGCACATCGCGGCGCTCGTTCCGGACGGCGCGACGATGCAACTCGGGATCGGCGCGATTCCCGAAGCCGTCCTGTCCCGTCTCTTCGACAAGCGCGACCTCGGCATCCACACCGAGATGTTCTCCGATCGCGTGATCGATCTCGTCGAAGCCGGCGTGATCACGAATCGCCGCAAGCGAGTGCATCCCGGCCGCATCACGACGACGTTCGTCGTCGGCTCGCGACGCCTCTACGATTTCGTCGACGACAACCCGTTCGTCGAGTTCTATTCGGCGGACCACACGAACGACACGGCCGTGATTCGCAAGAACGACAACGTCGTCGCGATCAACTCCGCGCTGGAAGTCGATCTCTCGGGACAAGTCGTCGCCGACTCGATCGGCTTCCGCATGTACAGCGGCATCGGCGGGCAGATGGACTTCATGCGCGGCGCGGCGTTGTCTCCCGGCGGCGTCCCGATCATCGCACTCCCGTCGACCGCATCGAACGGCAAGCTCTCGCGCATCGTTGCGTCCGTCAAACCCGGCGCTGGTGTCGTGACGACGCGCGGTCACGTGCATTGGATCGTCACGGAATTCGGCGCGGCTGATTTGTGGGGCAAGTCGCTGCGCGAACGCGCGGACGCATTGATCTCGATCGCGCATCCCGATTTCCGCGGCGAGTTGCGGCGGCAGATCGCGGAGGCGAGAAACTTCGTGATCGGATGAGAATCTCGGTCTTCAACGGCGACATCGCCGACGCGCCCGCGGACGTGATCTGCACGTCGACGAACGCGCGTCTCACATTGATGATGGGCACGGGCGGCTCGGTGCGCGATCGCGGCGGATTCGAAGTGCTGCGCGCGTGCGAGGAACTGCTCGCGAATGCGGGACGCACATCGTTCGGCGTTGGCAGCGCCCATCGCACGACCGCGGGCAAGCTTCCGTACAAAGCCGTGATTCACTGCGTCGCGAGCGATCCCGTGACGCACATCTCCTCGCCCGAGATCGTGCGCGTGTGCGTGAAGAACGCGCTCGCACACGCGGACGCGATCGATGCGAAACGCGTAGCGATGCCGGTGTTCGCGACGGGACATGCGCGATTGAAATTCGATCGCGCCGTCGACGCGATGATCGCGGCGTTGCGTGAGACGCAAACGAATGTCGAAGAGGTCGTGCTCGTGATCGACGATCGCGAACGCGCGGCGCAGGCGGCGCAAACCGTGGCGCGAACGGCCTGAATTCGCGAACGCTCCTGAACTGCCACGCGTCGTTCACCGAGCGGCTACAGCGCGTGCCTATGATCCTCCGCAACACAGGAGGAGAACATGCGTCACAAACTTTTCGCGTTCGCCGCGGCGGCGATTCTGCTCGCCCTGCCGGCAGCGGCACAGCTTCACAGTCTTCCGCCGGATGGCGATAACGAGCGCGCATTCGTCGCGCAGAACATCGGCGTAGTGAAGGTCTCGGTCGAGTACAGCAGTCCCAACGTGCATGCGCCGAACGGCGATGATCGTCGCGGCCACATCTGGGGTGAGCTCGTGCCGTACGGCATGTCGACGCAGGCATTCGGCACGTGCGGCGATCAGTGTCCGTGGCGCGCGGGCGCGAACTACAACACGATCTTCACGGTCTCGCACGACGTCACGGTGCAGGGCCAGCCGCTGAAAGCCGGCACGTACGGACTGCACATGATCCCGGCGAAAGACAGCGACTGGACGATCATCTTCTCGAACAACGCGAAGTCGTGGGGCAGCTTCTTCTACGACGTGAAAGACGATGCGCTGCGCGTCACGACGAAACCGTCGAAGAGCGATTACCACGAGTGGCTCACGTATGAATTCACCGATCGTCAGCCGGATCAGGCGACGGTCGCGCTGAAGTGGGAAGACCTGCAGATCCCGCTCACGATCACCGTCCCGAACATCGCCGCGGTGCATCTCGATGCGGTGCGCGCAGAGCTGCGCGACGACACAGGGTTCGTGTGGCAGAACTGGGTGAACGCCGCGCAGTACGCGTTGCAGGTGAAGGACGCGAAGGCCGCGCTCGAATTCGCGGACGCGGCGGTGAATCGCCGCTTCGTCAGTCAGCAAAATTTCCAGACGCTGAACACGCTCGCGATGGCGCAGGAAGCGAACGGACTCGCGGAAGCAAAGGCGACGCGCGAGAAAGCGATGAATCATCCGACCGCGAGCGCGAGCGATCTGCATCAGTACGGACGGCAACTGCTCACGCAGGGCAGGAAGGAAGAAGCGCTGCGCATTTGGGAACTGAACGCGAAGCGTCATCCGAACGAGTGGCCGGTGAACGTCGGGCTCGCGCGCGGCTATTCGGCCAACGGCAGATACAAGGATGCGTTGAAGTACGCGAAGCTCGCACTCGCGCAGGCACCGGATGAATTGAACAAGAAGAGTCTCGCGGCCGGAATCAAGAAGCTGGAAGCGGGACAAGACATGAATTGATGTTGCGCACGCGACGTCAGCGTCGCAGGCGCATCATCGCGATGATGCCGAGGAGTGGGCCGGGTGCGAGAAACGCGAAGGCCCACTCCCACCCCACTCGTGCGACGAGCATCGGCATCATGCGAATCGAAATCGTCGTAATCAGAAATCCGATGCACGTCTGCAACGTCAGCGCGGTACCGATGTAACGCGGATCGGCGTACTCGGTCACGCACGCGGAGAATTGCGCGGAATCCGCGACGACGGTCGCGCCCCAGATCGCCGCAACGACGAGCAGCGCGATCGACGAGCCGCCGAAAAGAAATCCGATCACGAGACAACACACGCCGCTGCCGAGCATCGCCGCCGATGCGATGATCGGACGCCCGATGCGATCGGCGAGCAATCCTGCGACGACGCATCCGATCGCGCCCGCACCAATCACGACGAACGACGCCGCTTCCGCGAATCGCGGCGAGTCACCCGCAAGTGCGACGCTCGCGCGAATCATCACCGGCGCCCACGTCCACATCGCGTACAACTCCCACATGTGGCCGAAGTAGCCGAAGTTCGCGAGCCGCACGCCGCGATTCGAAAACACGCGCGTGAATTGCGAGAGATCGAACGGCTGATTCGGCAGCGCGTACGGTCCGTCATCGACGAATCGCAAAACGAGAACCGAAGCGATGATCGCGAAGACCGACAACGCCGCGACGTTCATCCGCCAATGCTGCGAGCCGAAGACGTTGATGAGATACGGCGAAGCTTTGCCGAGCGTCAGCGCGCCAACGAGCACGCCTAACGCGAACCCGCGTCCGGACTTGAACCACGTCGCGATGATCTTCATCCCCGGCGGATAAACGCCGGCGAGAAAAACGCCGGTCAGGAATCGCAACGCGATCGCGAGTGTCGGTCCGGTCGCGAATGTCGCGAGGCACGCATTGGTGATCGCGCCGAGGATCGCGGAGATCGCGAAGAGATTGCGGACGCGAATCACGTCCGGAAGATTCAGCGTCGCGCTGAGCAACGTGCCGGCGACGAATCCAAGTTGCACGGCGAGCGTAAGCCACGCGGTGGTCGATTCATCGAGCTGCCATTCACGCGCGATCTGCGGGCCGACCGCGGAAACGCCGAACCACAAGCCCATCGCCAGCAGCTCGGCAAGCGCGACGATCACCAGCGCACGTGTGCGGGACACGAGAACGCATGATAGTGCTCTCCCGCGACGCTCGCGTTCGGCGCATCATGTCGTCATGCAATACCTGCCGAATCCGGACGAGCAGAAGTGGCTCACGCGTTACATGCGCCGTCTCATCGAGAACATGGGCTGGGAGCAATTCGTGCTCGCGCCGATTCTTGTGCCGTCGCGCCGCTGGTTCCCCGAGGAGTGGTCCGATTCGATTTATGACGCGCATCTCGTCACGCAGCGATTGATGCACTACGCGAAGCTCGACGCGCTCGATGTCGTGATCGAGGGCTTCATCGAAATGCACGATGCGCCGACAGAAAGTGGTGATGCATCGGGCTACTTCACAGGCATCGAGAACGATGTCGCTTATTTCGGATTGAAGCAGTCGACGCTTGCCGATCCGGAAATCGCGGCGGGCACGATGGCGCACGAAGTCGCGCACGCGTGGCGAACGTTTCATCGCGATCGGCTGGAACCGGCGGCGAAGGATCAGGAAGAAATCCTCACCGACATCACGACGGTCTACCTCGGCTTCGGCGTGCTGACGACGAATGATTCGTATCGCTTTCGCAGTCACGGCGACATGCGCAGGCAGTCGTGGGGCTCGTCGAGTTACGGCTATCTCCCGCTGCAAGCGATGTCGTTCCTCCTCGGCATGCAGCTCGCCGCGCGCAATCGCGACGAGGAGATTGAATCGATCACATCGCAGCTCGAGCCGAATCAGAAACGGGCAGTGCTCGAAACGCTCGAAGTCTTCGCAGAAGAAGACATTCTCGAGTTGCTTGCACTGCCGCCGCGCGAGACGTGGCCCGAGCCCGATCGCGAGCCGCACGAGATCGACGTTCACGCACCGGACGAAACACATGCGATCGAGATTCCGAATCCGCTCGAGAATCCGCTGCGCAATAAAGGTCAATATGTTTACCGCAGCGACGTGAACGTCCGCGGCGCCGCTCCCGGTCAACGACTCATCGGCGCGCTGTTCGGCGGTCTCGTCATCGCGATCGGGATCGGTGCGTTGATCAACGGTGAGAAACGGCTCATCGGCATCGTCGTCCTGCTGTTCGGCTTGATGATCGTGCTCATGTCGTCCACCGCGAAGATGCGTGAGCCGGAGCAGATTTGCGGCTACGCAGATTGCAATCATCCGCTCACGCATTACGATGCGGTGTGTCCCGGCTGCGGCGGCACGATCGCGGAGAGTGCCGAGGATGCGCTGGAGCGGAATGCGGCGACGGTGGAGTACACGGAATGCGAGGAGTGCGAGCCGGAGCATCCGTGCGTGAAGCACGCGTCGTAACCACGCGCGATGCACGGCGGCGCGATAAACTTCGCGCCCGATGACTCAGCGACGCCAGTTTCCAAGCAATTTCCTGTGGGGAGCGGCCACATCCGCGTATCAGATCGAAGGATCGCCGCTCGCGGATGGCGCGGGGCCGAGCATCTGGCATCGCTTCAGTCACACGCCGGGACGCACGACGAACAACGAGACTGGCGACGTCGCATGCGATCACTACCATCGCTACAAGGAAGACGTCGCGCTCATGCGCGAGCTCGGGCTCACGTCATATCGCTTCAGCATTTCGTGGAGCCGCATCCTTCCGGATGGCACCGGCGCGGTGAATGAGCGCGGGCTCGATTTCTATCGACGCCTCGTCGACGAGTTACTCGCGAACGACATTCAACCGCTCGTCACGCTGTATCACTGGGATCTGCCAGCGGCGCTCGACGATCGCGGCGGCTGGCTCAATCGCGACATCTCGTGGTGGTTCGCCGATTACGCGCAGGTGATGTTCCGCGCGCTCGACGATCGCGTGAAGATGTGGGTCACGTTGAACGAGCCGTGGGTCGTTGCGGATGGCGGCTATCTGCACGGCGTGCTCGCGCCGGGACATCGCAATCATTTCGAGGCGCCGATCGCATCGCACAATCTGATGCGTGCACACGCGGCGGCAATTCAGGCGTATCGATCCGTCGGAAAGAATCAAATCGGCTACGTCGTGAATCTCGAGCCGAAGTATCCGGCGTCGCGCAGCGATGACGATGCAGCGGCGGTGCGTCGCGCGGATGCGTACATGAATCGGCAGTATCTCGATCCCGTGTTCCTCGGCGCCTATCCCGCGGAATTGCTCGAGATGTTCGGCGAAGCGTGGCCGCAATTTCCGCCCGAGGATTTCGAGCTGCTGAAAGAAAAGTTCGATTTCCTCGGCATCAACTACTACACGCGCGGCCTCACGAAGGCTGATGAGAGCGTGCCGCTCGAGCGCGCGATTCGCGTGAAGAATCCACGCGCCGCGTACACCGAGACGGGATGGGAAGTCTTTCCGAAAGGACTCACGGACATTCTCGTGTGGGTGACGAATCGATACGGACACATGCCGCTGTACATCACCGAGAACGGCGCCGCGTTCTACGATCCTCCAACCGCGGAGAACGGACGCATCGACGATCCTCTGCGCATCGATTACTACACGAAGCATCTCAACGCGGTGCTCGATGCGATCGAGCGCGGCGCGGATGTGCGCGGGTATTACGCGTGGTCGATGTTCGACAACTACGAGTGGAACGCCGGCTTCGCGAAACGCTTCGGTATCGTGCACGTCGATTACGAGACGCAGCAGCGCACGCCGAAAGCGAGTGCGCGGTTTTACTCGCAGGTGATTCGCGAGAACGGGTTGTAGCGGAACGCCGCCGCCCCGGCGGCTGAGCACGCGGCGTCCACGCCGCCACCCAGCGCCGAGACGGCGCGTGCTCAGCCGGCGCGGACGCCGGCGCTCCGCTCCACTCACTCGATCACGTACGGCTTCATG
>JBQCJC010000242.1:0-9818 GCA_051953135.1 Thermoanaerobaculia bacterium
AGGCCCCTCGCTACGCTCGGGGTGACATGGGTACGATTCGTTGCATGACATTCAACATTCGCTTCGCAACCGAAGCCGACGTTCCGCTCATCACGCACTTCATTCGCGAGCTTGCGGAGTACGAGCGCCTCGCGCACGAAGTCGTTGCAACTGAGGAGCGGGTGCGCGAGACGGTTTTCGGTGAGCGTCGATATGCCGAGGTGTTGATCGCGGAAGAAGACGGCGATCCGGCTGGCTTCGCGTTGTTCTTTCACAACTACTCGACCTTCCTCGCGAAACCGGGGTTGTATCTCGAAGACCTGTACGTGCGTCCCGAATTGCGAGGCAAAGGCTACGGAAAAGCATTGCTCGCGCGCCTCGCATCGATTGCACGTGAACGCGATTGCGGCCGATTCGAATGGGCGGTGCTCAACTGGAACGAGCCCGCGATCCGCTTCTACGAATCCCTCGGCGCGCTGCCGATGAATCACTGGACCGTGTATCGCGTCGTCGGTGATTCGCTGGAGAAATTAGCCTCGCATGACCGCGTGTTATCCTCGCCACCTTCGCGGAGTTAGCTCAGCGGTAGAGCGTTTCCTTTACACGGAAAGGGTCGGGGGTTCGATCCCCTCACTCCGCACCAAAATCCTACGCGCCATCCGGCACAACACCTGCGTTATCGAATCTCAACGAAATGCTTAGCCTGCTCAATCGCAAGGCACGATTGCTCGTGCTCGACGACGATCCGTCCATGCAGCGACTCATCGCGGCCGTGCTTCGCAATTCAGGCTATCGCGTCGATGTCGTGAGCAGCGGCTCACAGGCCATCGAGCGCATCGCGCGCACCGATTACAGTGCGCTCCTTCTCGATCTCATGACACCAACTGAAGGCGGCATGACCGTCATTCGTCATCTGCAAAAAGCCAACGCGGCGATGCTGCGTCGCATCATCCTCGTCACCGCATCGCCCGACACGATCCTCAAAAACATCGAAGGCGATGTCGCGGCGATCGTTCACAAGCCGTTCGACCAGAAAGAACTGGTCGCGACGGTTCAGCGCATCGTGGGAGGCGCGTGATGGCCATGCAGATTCGATTGCATCCGCAATCACTCGCCGTCTCCCGGCTCAGCGAGAACGATGCGATTCCGAGCTGGGCGCGCGGCGAGTTCACGTCGATCACACGCACGAACAACGAGCTCTCGATCGTCTGCGATGAAGCGCGCGTGCCGGACGGAGTGACGACGCAACGCGGCTGGCGACTCTTCGAACTTCTCGGACCATTCGCGTTCGAAGTCACCGGGATCGCGGCGTCGCTGACGAAAGCGCTCGCATCGAATGGCATTCCGCTGCTGCTCATTGCAACGTTCGATACGGATTACATCCTCGTGCAACGCGAGTATGTCGATCGCGCCATCGATGCGTTTCGCGGCGCGGGTTACGACGTGAGCTGATCGCCGTTCTTGCGCGACTCGCGCAGCAACGCCGTACGCGCGGCGGCGTTGCGCAAACAACTGCCGACGAGATCGACGACATGCGAGAGCACGACCGGCTTGCGCAACACGATCTGCACGATCTCCACATCGAGCGAGCGCGTCGCCTCAGGACGCGCGGCGAGAATCAAAACGACCGGCCGCGCGTGCGGCGCGAGCGCCGCGATTCGATCGATCACGACACCAACGTCCGCTCCCGGCAGAGCCACGTCCAGGACGACGACGCCGTACGGCGTCTCATCCAGCTTCTCCAGCGCGTCACGCACCGTGAGAACGCAATCCGAGAAAATATCCCGCTCCAGTAGGGAACTGAACAACTGCTGCCGTACGGCCGCGTCTGCATCGGCGATCAGCACACGCCGCACAAACTCACTCATCAATTCACTCGAACTACAAATTATCTGCCAGCTTATTGATGTGTTGACGAATGTGCTGCCTTTTTCTGACGCCGTTCGATCTACGCAATCTCCGTTTGCGAGCTGCGCAGTGAGAATGATTTCTTGTAGATGTCGATGATCGACATCAGCAGCGAGAACACGAGCGGTCCGATCACGAGGCCGACGAAACCAAATGCCTGCATTCCGCCGAGAACCGCGAAGAGCAGCGGAATCGCGGGCAACTGCGCCTTCCCTTTCATCGCCCACGGCCGCACGATGTTGTCGATCAGCGACACCGGCAGCAGTCCCCACACGATCATGAAGATCGCGCGCCACCACTCGGTGTTGCCCATCGATGCGCTGATCACGAGATAGATCGACGCCGGCACCCATACCGCTGCCGCGCCGACCATCGGAATCAATGACAGCAGCGCCGCGACCGCGCCCCAGAATCCTGCGCCCGGCACGCCTGCGATCGCCATTCCGATTCCGGTCATCAAGCCTTGCGCGACTCCGGTAAAGAGCTGGCCGCGAAATGTCGCATCGATGACGTCTTTGAATCGCTCGGCGAATTCGCGGTCGTAGCGTTTCGGCAGCGGCGACAAAATCGAAAGCTGCTGCAGGATCGATTCGCCTTCGACGTAGAAGAAGAACATCGCCAGGAGCGCGAGTGCGAATCCGAGGAACATCCCCGCGACTCCGCCTAACAACGCGCCGCCGTTGCGCGCGACCCACCCGGGGATTTGCCGCACGGCAGGCAAAAGCATGCGATCGGGACTCAGCGTCGCGGGATCGAAATTCGGCGCGACGCGTTTGATGAACGCGAGATGCTGCGTCACGTCGATGCGTTTGATCATCGCCTGCGCTTCGCCTGATTGCAGTTTGTCGACGACGACGTTTGCCTGCTGAATGAGCAGAATCACGACGATCGCCGCGGGAATCACGATGACGAACGTGATGCCGAGGAGCATGGCGATCGCGGCGCGGGTGGAACTCCCCTTCATGCGCGAACGCACGCGCTTGAAGATCCCGAACGTGAGCGTCACCAGAATCGCGGCGAGCAGAATCGCCGTCATGAACGGCCAGATGATCTTGAACGCGGCGTAAAGCAGCAGCAGCGACAAGAGTGAGAAGAAAACGACGCCCGCCACTTTCCACTGCGGACGCTCTTCGAGATTCTGCTCGACCGCATCTCCGGGACCGATGATGTCACTCACGCTTGCCTCCCTCGAATACTTCGCGTCGTGCGACACTCGTAATCGCACTGACGATTGGATTCTTGATTTTGCGTTCTGCCGTCACGGCGTAGAAGCGCTCTTTCACTTCAGGCAAACGGCCGACCACACGCACGTGGTACTGCGATTCGATCTCGCGCTCGATCGCGGTCGGTGCCGGAAACACGCCGCTGCCCGCGCGGCCGAACGCGGTCATGAGCGCAAGGTCATCGAACTCGCCAACGCGCCTCGGCGTGATGCCGGTGGAATCGAACCAAAGCTCGAGCGCGCGTCGCGTTTGCGTGTTCTCGCCCGGCAACAGCATCGGCGCGCCTTCGAGCGATTGTGGAAAATTCTTTCGCAGCGATGCCGCGACGGCAGAGACCGCGAAGAACGTCGTAGCGCTTTCGCCGAGAACATGGTTGTACGCACGCAGCGGCGTACCGGACGACGGCGTGTCGGTGATGACGAGATCGACTTCGTGCTGGCCTAACAGCACGAACAAATTCTCCGATGAGGATTCGCGACAGATGATCTCGACCTGCGGCGCGGCATCGAACGCGGGACGCAGCACGCGATACGCAACGAGCTTCGGCACCACATCCGCGATGCCGACGTGTACCTTCATCGGCTTGCCGGTCGGACGATCGCGCAGGACGTCACGCAATTCACGTCCTAACGCGAAGATCTCATCCGCGTAACGCAGTGCGATGCGACCCGAGTCCGTGAGCACGAGCCGTCGTCCTGATTTCTCGAACAACTTCTCGCCTAACGACTCCTCGAGCAGACGCAGCTGCGCGGAAATCGTCGGCTGCGTGAGATTCAGTTTCTCCGTGGCCGCGGCGATGCTCCCCTCGCGTGCGACGGTCCAGAAATAAAGGAGGTGGTGATAGTTCAGCCACTCCATGACGCCGCATAGATTAAATCAATCGATCCGATCGAAACAATCCATTCAATCTATGAATGCGATTCGCGCTCGATTCGTTGAAGCAGCCGTTATGAAGAATCAGATCAAAACGATCCTGTTGCTGGGTGTGCTTTCCGCGATCCTCATCGGGTTCGGATCGCTGTTAGGCCACCAATGGGTGCTCGGCTTCACCATTCTCGCCATGGCGCTCAACCTCGGCGCCTATTTCTTCTCCGACAAACTCGTGTTGCGCCTGCATCGCGCGCAGCCCATCAGCGAGCTCGACGCCCCGCGACTGCACGCGACGATTCGCGAGCTTTCGACGCGTGCGGAGATCCCGATGCCGCGCGTCTTCCTGATTCCATCGCCACAGCCGAATGCCTTCGCCACGGGACGCAACCCGAAGCATGGCGTCGTGGCGGTGACGCAAGGAATCCTGCAGCTTCTCAATGAACGCGAGTTACGGGGCGTGCTCGCGCATGAGCTCGGCCACATCAGGAATCGCGACATCCTCGTTTCGACGATCGCCGCCGCCGTGGCCGGTGCGATTGCATACATCGCAAACATGCTTCAGTTCACCGCGATCTTTGGCGGAAGCAGCGATGACGACGCGCCGAATCCGATTGCCGCACTCGGTCTCGCGATCATCGCACCGATCGCAGCGACGCTCGTGCAACTCGGCATCTCGCGCTCGCGCGAGTTCCTCGCCGATGAAACCGGTGCGCGCATCAGCGGCGATCCCGAAGCGCTCGCGAGCGCGCTGGAGAAACTCGAACGCGCGGCGCACGTCGTGCCGCCGCTCAATGCTCAACCTGCGACCGCGAGCCTCTTCATCGTCAATCCGTTTTCAGGTTCGCGCGGATTCGTGAATCTCTTCTCCACTCACCCGCCGATGGCGGAGCGCGTGCGCCGTCTTCGCGCGATGTCGTTCATGAGGTTCGCAGCGTGACCGAAACGATCGCATCACCACTGCTGTGGACGGTCTTTTCCGTCTTCGTTCTCGGCATGCTCGCGCTGGATCTCGGCGTGTTCTCGCGCAAGCCGCATGAAGTTCATTTTCGCGAGGCGCTGACGTGGAGTGTCGTCTGGATCTCGCTGGCGACGATCTTCAACGGCTGGATCTGGTTTCGATTCGGCAAGGACACCGCACTCGAGTTCCTGACCGGCTATCTCATCGAGAAGGCGCTGTCCGTCGACAACATCTTCGTGTTCGTGGTGCTCTTCGCATCGTTCGCGGTGCCGAAGATCTATCAGCACCGCGTGCTGTTCTGGGGCGTGATCGGCGCGATCGTGATGCGCGCGATCTTCATCGGCCTCGGCGCGGCGCTCATCTCGCGCTTCCACTGGATCATGTACGTGTTCGGCGCGATTCTGATCGTCACCGGCATTCGCCTGATGATTCAGGGCGAGGCGGAACCACATCCTGAAAAGAATCCGATTTTTCGCTTCGCGCGCAAGTTTCTACCGGCGGTGCCCGAGTATCACGGCAAGCATTTCGCGATTCGCCAGGGTGGGAAATGGTTCGCGACGCCGCTGCTGCTCGTCCTGATCGCGATCGAAGCGACGGACGTCGTGTTCGCGGTCGATTCGATTCCGGCGATCTTCGCGATCACGACGGACCCGTTCATCGTCTACACGTCGAACATCTTCGCGATTCTCGGATTGCGCGCGCTGTACTTCCTGCTCGCCGGAGTGATCGACAAGTTCCATCTCCTGAAGTACGGACTGGCGGCGGTGCTGCTGTTCGTCGGCGGGAAGATGGTGCTGGCCGACGTTTACAAACTGCCGATCGTGATGTCGCTGGTGGTGATCGCGCTGTTGTTAGGCGGGTCGGTCGTCGCGTCGCTGCTGTTCCCGAAGCGTGTATCATCCGCGCCGCTTGAAGCTGCTCCCGACGACTCTCCCGACCGTAATGATCCTGGAACCGGCGGTGTTTTCTGATGACCGCGGCTGGTTCATGGAAACGTTCAACGCCGCGACGTTCGCGCAGCACGGCCTGCCGACGGAGTTCGCGCAGGACAATCAGTCGTACTCGCGACGCGGTGTCGTTCGCGGTCTGCACTATCAACTCGAACACGCACAGGGAAAGCTCGTGCGCTGTACGCGCGGACGCATTCTCGATGTCGCGGTCGATATCCGCCGCGGCTCGCCGACGTTCGGTCAGTGGACGTCGGTGGAGCTCAGCGCGGAAAACCGTCTCATGCTCTGGATTCCTCCGAAGTTCGCGCACGGCTTTTCCGTGCTGAGCGATGAAGCGGAAGTGAATTACAAATGTACGACGTTGTGGCACCGCGCATCGGACACGACGCTGCTGTGGAACGACCCGGACCTGGCGATCGATTGGAGGGTGACGACCCCAATCGTCTCGGAAAAAGACCAGGCCGGACACCCGCTTTCCACTGCCCCTCTTTTTGAGGCTTGACACCTCGAAAGTGGATGTTTACGATGCGCGCCTCTTCGGGGAATGCAGTTGCCTCCGAAGGGGTTAGCAGCAGAACCGACGCGGGGTCGTAGTTCAGTCGGTTAGAACGCCGGCCTGTCACGCCGGAGGTCGCGGGTTCGAGCCCCGTCGGCCCCGCCAATCTAAGCTCTCATGCGCCGCGACTTCGCGGCGTTTTTCATTTGCGCGGAATCCTTCGCGGAGGCCCGTACTCTCATTAGCACTCTCAATAGCGCGGTTTTTTGAGCTGACGATTTAAAGCGACTGCATAGTTATTCGGCGCGGTTTGCTCGGCGGATTTTTGTTACAACCGGCGCGGCGACAGCGTTGACTAGTTCGTCAGATCGGAGCCGGGTTGCACGAGTTGGGCGACGGCGGGCGGAAGCTTCTTCGGGAGTTCCCAACGGTCGATGACTGGTCGTCCTCGTCGTACTTGAAGTTGAAGTAGTGACAGCGGACCGTCTCCACGTTCGTATCCCCCATCATGTTCACCACCCGCATCAGTTCTTCGCGATTGCTGGCCATTTGCGCGATGTTGGTCGCGCCGGTGTGGCGGAGGTAAAGAAGTCGGCTCTCTCGTTCACGAGCGGATACCCGAGCATGTCGCTGGCGATCGCGATCAGCCGGTCCCACTGCTTGCGGATGTTCGTGTACGGCTTGCCGGTCTCGAGATTCGGGTGGATGTAGCCGCGCGCGCTGCGCGGCCGGATGGCCAGGAGGTAGTCGACCAGCGGACGCGCGAGGCGGCCATATGCGCGGATGCCTTTGTTCACGTTCTTGTGCTGGTCGAGCTCAAAGTTCCCGGTGCCCTTCAGCGGATCGAGCGTGACTTCCTCCCACGTCAGCGCCCAGTTGTTGATGGGGCGCATCAGCGTGAAGTAGGCGATGAGGATCATTCCGCGGAGCGGCAGTTTCGAGGCCGTGCGGAACGAGCCGGTGCCGGCGACATTCCCGACTTTGCTGTTCCACTTCGCCTGCCCGATCTCGTATTGATCAAGGGCCGGACCGATGATGACGGACAGCTCCTCCTCGCTCCATGTCACGGGCCGGGTGGTCTTCTTCGGCACAGTCGGAAGGCGCACATCAGCGAGGGCATGCGAGCGGATGACACCCTCGGACTTGGCGTTGTTCATCATTGCCAGGAACGTCGAGCCGTAGTGCCGGCGTGACTGCGCGCTGAGGTGCGCGACCGACGCGAGGACCTTGCGGAAGTCGGCCAGGTCGATCGAGTTCGCGTCGCGATCGCGGCCGATCGCGCGCTCGATGTAGTTGATCCTCGAGACGGCCTTGTCGTAGCGCTTCCCTTCCGATTGCATGTAGAGGCGATACGCATCCACGATGTCGCCGAAGGAGCGGGCGTTCTGCTTCGCCAGCTTCGCTTCCTCGGCCGCTTTGACGGCCGCGACGAGGCGCAGCGGCTCGTTGACGAGAAGATCCTGAACCGCGGCCGCAGTTGCACGGTAGCTGCTCGGGTCTGGCGACGCGCGGCGCGCTCGGATGACGAGCGGTTCGGCCCAAACTTCATCCATCGTCCGGCCGGTCTCCTCGGCCTTCCGCTGGCGATGGCTGGGACAGATGGCGCAAACGCAGAACGGCGGGTGCGTGATCGGCGGCTGCATCGCATACGGCGGCTTCTTGCCGACGACGTAATCAGGATTGGCGACTTTCAAGCGTCGCCTCCCCGGAAGTGCGCGGCGGCCGGCCGGCCGCCCACGCACTCAGCCGCGACGCGCGGGGCCTGCGAGCTGGCGTCGTCGCTACAGGGGGTGGAGAACGCGCCGGGCGTCGGAACCGTTGCGGCTGTGCGCCGCGACGATCCGGGCAACCCTGATCCGCGCGCGTCCATGAATCCCTGTCAAGCGTTAATTATAGGTTAGCTTTGCGTGTAACTCAATACTTCATTAAGATGTAACAGTGAATCAGCGAGCGTTGCTCGGAGCCATTCGACCGAAAGGTCGCCGGATACTCGCGGCGATGGCAACGCGACGACCGAAAAAGAAGACCCCCACGTTAGCGATCGAGGTAGGAGCGCGGCTCCGGAAGCTCCGCGAGCTGCGCGGCCTGACTCAGCAGCAGCTCGCCGACCGACTCGGCGCGAAAAAGCCCAGGATCTCGCGCTATGAGAGCGGCAACGCCGTCCCCGAGGCGGAAACGCTGATCACGCTCGCCGAGGTACTGGAAGTCTCCATCGACGAACTGCTGCTCGGCCGGCCGAGCAGCTCCGCCGAGGACGGCGTGCAGGATGTGCGCTTGCGCGAACGCGTCCGCGAGCTCGAGAAAGTCGACCGCAAATACAGAGATGCAGCCATCGAGGTCATCGACGCGTTCGTGGTGAAAGGTATTCACGAAGCGACGACGGCGCGCCTGACCAGCGGCGGCAAGAATTGAGACCATGGCGATGACGAGACACGTGCCGAAGAGGGGTTGCGCGGGTGGAACGCGATGCTCCAGAGGCCAGAGCACGTCGCGCTCCGTCGGCCGTCGCTACACTCCCCGCTTCGTGCCGCGCGTCGCCGCAGTCAAGTCGGCCGGGTGGGTGGAGGACTTGACGGCGGTGGCGCGCGGCACGACGTTCACGCGCGATGGCCGACGGCGGTGTTCGAGCCGCAATTGTCGCGATCCTTACGTGGTTATACTGGAAGTAAGGAGATTCTAGCCATGCCGACCTCGACTCTCACGAGCAAAGGCCAGACGACGGTGCCAAAGGAAGTGCGCGAAGTGCTGGATCTCGGAGAAGGCGACAAGCTGACGTGGGAGATCCGCGGCGGCCGAGTCGCCGTCACGACGGATCGGCCACGGCTGCTCGACTTTGAAGGCTTCATCAAGAACAGTTCGGGCGACGTCGTGGCGGAGATCGCCGAAGCCCGCAAACGGCGAGGTCGAGTCTGAAGCGTCACGTGGTGATCGACGCGAACGTCCTCGTTTCGTTTTTTGTCGAGCGAAACGAAAAACAACGCGTCGCCGGCAAAGCGCTGCTCCTGGCCGCTGAAGAAGGCGAAATCGTCGCCGTGGTGCCGCAATTTGTCCTCTTCGAGATCGCCTACGTTCTCGATAGCTACTACAACGTCCCGCTGCCCACGATCGCCGACGCGATCCGCGCGACTCTCACCTATCCCGGCGTGATCGCCACCGACGATTGTTCGTGGCGACGCATTCTGGAGCACTGGCCCGAGCCGCTTACTTCGATCACCGACTCCGGCATCGTCGCCGTCGCTCTCGAGAACAAGTACTCGGTCGCCACATTCGACCAAAAGTTGATCCGTCGAATGAAAGCACTCGGCATCGAATCCTACTTCTGACGCGACGCGCTCGCACTCTGGAAAGCTCGATAAACTTTTCCAGTGCTGCCGCGCCTTCTCGAACTAGTCGCCAATGACGACGAGGCGCACCGCGACCAACGGAAGCGGTGC
>JBQCJC010000243.1:0-5754 GCA_051953135.1 Thermoanaerobaculia bacterium
AGGAGGTATGACCCGCGCTGGCGAGAACGAACGTTCCTCTACATGACGTCATGGCAACGAAAGCGCAAGCGCGCAAGCACCGTTCATCACCCATCACTCATCTCTCATCCCTCATTTCTCGCGGCTACCTCCGCACCACCACAAACTCCTGCGTGTCGTACTCCTCCTCCATCAACACATTTGTATCTCGACGGAGAAGTTGCTGGCGCAGGTACGTGTGCAGGACGCTCTTCGTGCGGAGCTAGCGGAGCTGCTCGGTGGATGCAGGGCTGGCGCTGTCGAAGACCGTGTGCTCACGGATCTCCGCTTCCAGTCGTGCCACCTGCTTGCGCAGCCAGTCCGTGGTGCTCATACCGGATGCATATTCGGCTCGGAGCGCGAAGGGTTGCGTGAGGCGAATCACGCGTTGACAGCTTGTTCACCTCGCGACGTGCAAGAATCCGCGACTCGCGATGCGTATCGCACTCTTTCTCTTCATCGCCCTGCTGTTGTTCCTGCCCTTCAACTGGCTCGCCGTGCGGCAGCTCGTGCGCATTCACCCGCGTCGCAAGCGCTGGATTCTCGGCGCCGCCATCCTCGGCAATCTGATGTGGCCGTTCTTTCCGCTGCTGCGGACATTCAACGACTTCGCGCGCATCACGCGAGCGATCTTCGGTCCGCCGTGGGTCGGCTGGACGATGTTCACGCTCGTCTATTCGATCCTGCTCTTCGTCGTGCTCGTCGGATGGATTCCGTTTCATCGACACGCGACCTTCGCGCAATTCGCAAGCCGGCCATCGCGACTCTTCATCGCCATCGGAGCATTCGCTTTCCTCGCCGGCTTCTATCAGGCACTCGTTCCCCTGCGCATCGAGCGCGTGCCGATTCGCATCGCCAATCTGCCGCGTGAAGCGGAAGGGATGAAGATCGCGCTGATCGGCGATCTGCATGTCGGGCTCTTCACTCGTCCGTCGCGACTCGACGAAATCTTCACCACGACCACGAGTCTCGATCCCGATGTCGTGCTCGTCGCCGGGGACATGATCGATGACGATCCGCACTTCGTTCCGAAGCTGCTCGACGGCACGCGCGCCATCCCTACGTCGATCCCGATCTACGGCGTTCTCGGCAATCACGAGATGTACGGCGATCCGACGCTCGCTCTCGAACGATTGCAGCACAGCCGCATTCGCGTATTGATGAACGAAGGCGTCGCGATGCGCGGCGTGTGGCTCGCGGGCGTTTCGGATCCCGTGGCGCGCGAAACGCAGCAACCGCAACTGTTGCCGAATCTCACGCGCGCGTTGCAAGCGAAGCCCGCATCGATGCCGCCGATTGTCTTCGCGCATCAGCCGAAGATTCTCGACGACGCGCTGAAGCAGCACATCCCGCTCGTGCTCACCGCGCATACGCACGGCGGACAGCTCGGCATCCGTCCGTTAGGCTGGTCGCTCGCGGGCGTGTTCCTTCGTTATCACATGGGACTCTATTCAATCGGCGCGACGCGTCTGTACATCAACACCGGCACTGGCTACTGGCTCTTTCCGTTCCGCCTCGGCATGACGCCCGAGATCACATTGATCGAATTGCATCGGTGAGCGTCGCACCGCACTTCGCTTCGATCTTCAGCGTCGCGAGATCGTCGGCACGCGTCGGGCCAATGTTCACGATCGCGATCGGCAGTCCTCGCTCCGAGGCGCGCTTCACGAATCGAAAGCCGGACCACACCGTAAGCGACGACCCGACGACCAGCAGCGCATCCGCTTCATCGACGCGCATCATCGAGTACGACACTTTCTCTTGTGGCACGGATTCGCCGAAAAACACGACCGCCGGTTTCAACACGCCGCCGCAACGAATGCACGGCGGAACCTGAAATCCACCCACGACCTCATTCGCGACTTCCGCATCTCCATCGGGAGCGAAGTCCGCCTCGTCGGCGTGCAGGCGATCCCACTTCGCGGCGTCGAGCCATTGCGCGTTGAGATCGCCGAGGCGGTCCTGCATCTCGGCGCGGGGAAACTCGCCGCGACAATCGAGACACACCACCACTCGATTGCGACCATGCAGTTGCACGACCGCGCGACTCCCCGCTTCCTGATGCAGATCGTCGACGTTCTGCGTGATGAGCTGATGCACGACGCCGCGCGACTCGAGCTCCGCGAGCGCGCGATGCGCATCATTCGGCCGCGCCCGCTCGAATCGCGGCCACCCGCGATACGAACGCGCCCAGTAAAACCGCCGCACTTCCGCGCTCTTCACGAATGAAGAGAAGTAGATCGGCTTGTGCTTCGTCCACGCACCGCCGGGACTGCGGTAATCCGGAATGCCGGACTCGGTGGAACAACCCGCGCCGGTGAGCACGACGAGCCGCGTCGCGGCTCGAAGGAATTGGGGAAGAAGCATGCGAGAAGAACATTCGGAGCGCCGGCATTCATGCCGGCCGGGCCGCCCGCGTCCCGCGCGGGCCGCCATGGATGGCGGCGACCCGGCCGGCTTGAAAGCCGGCGCTCCGTAAAGCGACGTGAAGCCCGCGCTCCGTCACTTCTCAAACGGTTCTTCGATCTTCTCCCCTGTCGCCACATCGACGAGCGCTTCGACCAGCACCCGCGCGCCACGTTGCAAATCCGCGATCGAGATCTTCTCGTCCACGTCGTGTCCCGGATACGGCTTGCCCGGAAACCACATCCCGAACGCGATCGCGTTCGGAAGCCGCTTCGCATACGTACCGCCGCCCGAGATCGCGGGCTTCGCCTTCTCCCCGGTCGCGCGTTCGTACATGCGCATCAAACGCTGCACGAGCTTCGCGTTCGGATCGAACACCAGCGGCTCGTCCGCGAAATACGACTTCTCGGAATCGACGACCAACTGCGCACCAGTGCGCGCATTGAACTTCGCAACGAAGTCTTCGAGATACGCCTTCGATTCCGCGGCATTCTTCGGCGGCGTGCGTCGCAGATTGATGTACAGCTCGACCTGCTTCGCATCGCTCTCCACCAGTTTCACCGTCGCGACATTCACATCGTAGCGACCCCAGATCGGATCGTTCGACGTGATGCCGAGTCCCGTGCCGTGGATGTCCTGTCCCGCGATGCGCGCGAAGGTCAGCAGATCATTCGCGCCGCCGCTCGGCAACTTTCCTTCGAGCGCGATCGCCAGCGCGACGAGCGCATTGCGGCCACCGCGAATGTTCACGCCCGCATGCGCGGACTTGCCGTACGCGACGATGCGCAGAATCTCACCGTTCGCCTGATATTGCAGTCGCGTTCCTTCCGGAAGATTCTTCTTCGCCGCTTCGAGCTCCGCGATGAGCGAATCCCAATTCACCGCACCGCTCATCCATCCGAGTTGCACTTCCGCGCGATCCGGCACGATGCTCGGCGAGAGTCCCGCATCGATCGAGATGACGCGATACGGCTTCGCGATGCCATCTCGTTCGGCGAGCGCGGTCTTCAACCCGATTCCATCCCACGCCTTTTCACCGACGACGACGGGAAATTCGGAATCGAGTACGAGCGAGTAATCGGGCGGCGCGTGCGTCTTCAGATACTCGGGCATCTCCGTCGCCGACGATTCTTCTTCGCTGCCGACGAGCAGGCGAATCGTGTGCGTGCGTTTCACGCCGCTTTCCTTCAACGCTTTCATCGCGAGGAGCGTCTGGATGAGCGGACCTTTGTCATCCGCCGCGCCGCGCCCATGAACGAAACCGTTCTCGACGCGACCCGAGTACGGATCGAACGTCCATCCCTCGGGATCCGCCGGCTGCACATCGCCATGAATGACGAGACCGAGGACTGGCGCGTTCTCGGGACCGGGCAACTCGATCTCCGTGATCTTCCCCGCATCCCGCGCGACGAAGCCGAGCTCCTTCGCCGTTTTCATGAGCCACGCTTTTTGCGCCGCATGCGCCTCGGGCTCGTTCGCCTGTGTGCGAAAGCCGATCACTTCCGTGAGCCTCGGCACGAGTTTTTGTGCTTCATGCTTCTCGTAATGCGCGAGCGCGGGCTTCGCCGAGATCGTCGCGGCGAGCAGCAGAGAACCAACAATCACTAGAACAACCTCCGTCCTTCGAGTGCGAGCAGCCATTGCTTCCGTTCGATCCCGCCGCCGTATCCAGTGAGCGAGCCGTTCGTGCCGATCACGCGATGACACGGCACGATCACCGGAATCGGATTCGCGCCGTTCGCCGCACCGACCGCGCGCACCGCGGCCGGACGACCGATGCGATGCGCGAGCTCCGCGTACGAGATCGTGTCGCCGTAGCCGATGCGCGTGAGCTCATTCCACACTGCGAGCTGGAATGGCGTGCCTTTCATCGCCAGCGGAATGTCGAACGTCTTGCGCTTGCCGGCGAAGTATTCGTCGAGTTGCTTTGCAACTGGTTGGCAGTTGGCGGTTGGCAGTTGACGCGGTGCGTCCTCACGCGTGAAGCGCAATTCGGCGAGATGACCGTCCTCATTCACGACAATCGTCAACAGCCCAATCGGCGAATCAATCGTCATGCTTTGTTCAACACCTTCCGCGCCTTCCGCGTTCGTTCTCCCGCCAACTGTCAACCGCCAACCTTCGACGTACAATAGCCGCACTTCAGCGTTCAATCGGAGACTCCAATGAAAACCTTTTTCAAGGTTGTGGGCATTGCGATGCTCGCGATCGTGGCTCTTGCTGCGATCGGCGTGGCCTATCTGTCGATTCGCAAGCCCGCGCAGCGTGCGGCATCGACGGAGAAGGTCGGCGCCACGCCCGAGCGCATCGCGCGCGGACAGTACCTCGTGCATCACGTCGCGCTCTGCGTCGATTGCCACTCCGAGCGCACGCTCGCATACGGATTGCCGATGAAAGCGAATCGCATCGGCGTCGGCGGATTCGTGTGGGATGAGAAGAGTCACTTCCCCGGCACGCTCGCGGCCGCGAATCTCACGCCCGATCCCGACACGGGACTCGGCAAATGGTCGGACGGCGAGATCCTTCGCGCGATTCGCGAAGGTGTCGATCGCGATGGCAACGCGCTCTTCCCGCTCATGCCGTACGGTCACTATCGCGCATTGAGCGATGACGATGCGAAAGCGATCGTCGCCTATCTGCGCACGCTCGCACCGCAGCGATACGAGCGTCCGAAGAAGAATCTCCATGTCCCGCTGAATTTCATCGAGAAGTTCGTCCCGCAGCCGCTCGATGCGCCGGTCGCATCCGTCGATCCGAAGGATCACCTCGCGTATGGCAAGTACCTGACGACGATCGCCGCCTGCGGCGAATGCCACACGCCGAAAGATGACAAAGGCAAGCCGCTTCCCGGAATGGAATTCGCGGGCGGATTCGAAATGCACACGCCGTTCTTCCGCGTCGTGACGGCGAACATCACCCCGCACGCATCGACGTACATCGGCCGCTCGTCGAAGGAAGAGTTCATCGCGCGCTTCAAATCCTTCGCGAACATGAACGAGACAAATGACCCACAAGCCCAAACCGGCCGCAACACGCTGATGCCGTGGATCTCCTACGCCGGCATGTCCACCGATGACCTCGGCGCCATCTACGACTATCTGAAGACCGTGAAGCCGATCGAACATCAGGTGAATTCGTTTCCGGATGCGAAGTGAATCGGTTGTTGGTTGTTGGTTGTGGGGGGGGGGGGGGGGGTGGTGGGGGCGCCCCCCCCCCCCCGGGGGGGGGGGGGGGGGGCCCCGCCCCCCCCCCCCACCCTACGAAATGGAGAGGCAGCCCATGTCCAGTCCGAAACAGGGGGTGATCCGCGTCACCGCCCACCCGCCGGAG
>JBQCJC010000244.1:0-7127 GCA_051953135.1 Thermoanaerobaculia bacterium
TGCATCGAACGCCTGCTGCTTCACGACGATGTTGTGCTCCATCGAGACCCACGTGATTGCCGTCTGCACGTTGCCGTCGCTGACCATCACGCCGCGGTACTTCACGGTGTTGAACGTACCGGCCGGAACAGTGACGGATTCGCCGACGGCGAGCACTTCGCCTTCGCCACCGATAGTCGTCTTGATCGTGTTCGTCGGCGGGGCGATCGGCGATTTCACGGTCAGCGTCTCAGTGACCGGCGCGACGTTCCACTTGTTGCCGACGCACCAGCCGTCGGCGGGTCCGAGGACGAGCGACGGGACGAAGTCGACATCGGTTTCGAGCGTGATGCTGCCGAGGACCGGGACCGGCGTCACGGTCTTGATGTTGATGTGCTTGAGCCCGCGAAGATTGCCGACGACTTCGCCGTCGAGAATCGTGTCTGCATCCGCGGTGGCCTGCGGCGTCGTCACCTTCTGATGCGTGATCGTCTGCGTGAGCGTGTCTTTGATGTACGTGACGGTGAAGTTCGTCGGCGGAGTCGTCTGATACGACGCGACGAGACCCGCGCGCACGAGTCCGAACGCATGGCACTGACCCTGAGGGGGCGGCGCGGGGGCCGGCGCGCGAACCGCGCGGCGCTTCTGCGCCTCCGCATTGAGCGCCAGGACAGAAGCAAGGATGACGATAGGCACGATGAGACGACGGGACATGGACGGACTACCTCCTCTTAATTGGGTATCGCGCAATCGAGAGGAGAAGTCCCTCAAATGGTTGTCGGTTGTTGGTTGTCGGTTGTTGGGGGAACGAGGTTGATCGTCTTTGTATCGATCTGGCGGATCCCCGTTCCCCCAACAACTAACAACCAACAACCGGCAACGGCCTCACCCGAAATATCGCTTGACACTACCCGGTTCATGCATAAGTATTCGTGATGATGAATTTTTATTCAGCCGGTGGCGACGTGATGCGGAGACGCGAGGAGATCCTTCGGATCGTCCGCGAGACGCCCGTCCATTCGCAGGACGAGCTGCTCAACGCGCTGCGCACGCGGGGCTTCAGCGTCACGCAACCGACGCTGTCGCGTGATCTTCGCGAGCTCGGGCTCGTGAAGATGCCGCAGGGCTATGTCTCGCCCGACGCGATTGCGCCGGTCGCGACGTTCACGCCGCGCGAGCATCGTTTCGAGCAGCTCGTGCGCGATACGGTGATCAGCGCCGAGGCGGCAATGAATCTTGTTGTGATCAAGACGCCCGTTGCGGCAGCACAGCCGCTCGCCAGCGCCATCGACGCCACCACCATCGACGGCGCCCTCGGCACCATCGGCGGCGACGACACCATCTTCATCGCCTTCCGCACTCCCGATGCCGCCGTCGCGTTCGCGACGCGCATTCACGAACTCGCGGGTCTGAGACCAGAACCGCGCGCCTCGCTCGAGGCGACTCGACGTACCCGCGCATAAGCGCGGCGTCGATTTTTCGGAGCCACGACCATGACCAACATTGAATACGCCACGCGTGTCGATTCAGAAATTCAGCCGAAGGTGACGACTGTCGCCATCGCCGGGGCCACGGGTTACGCCGGCGCGGAGCTCGTGAAGATTCTCGAGCGGCATCCACACGCGAAGATCGTCGCTTCGTTTTCGAGCGAGTCGTTCTCGCTCGAGAAGCTCTTCGACATCAAACCGGAGATCGTGTTCCTCGCGACGCCGAATGAAGTGTCGGCCGAGGTGACGCCGCATCTGCTCGATGCCGGGATGAAGGTCGTTGATCTCTCCGGCGCATTTCGCCTCGGCGAGCCGACGCTCTATCCGTCGTGGTACGGCTTCGCGCACGAACGCCCCGAGCTGCTCGGCGAAGCGATCTACGGACTGCCGGAGTGGTGCAACGGTGAATTGAAGAAAGCACGTCTCGTCGCGAATCCCGGCTGCTACCCGACGTCCGTGCTGCTCGCGCTGCGCCCGCTCACGTATCTCATCGATCGTACGCAACCGGTGATCGTCGACTCGAAGAGCGGCGTCTCCGGCGCGGGCAAGAAATCCGACGTCGCGTACTCGTTCACGGAACTCTTCGGCAACTTCAAGGCGTATGGCGTTGGTCATCATCGCCATGAGCCCGAGATTCGCCAGGGCCTGCACCTCGGCGAGCGCACCACGCTCGTCTTCGTGCCGCACCTGCTGCCGACCGTGCGCGGCATCTACTCGACGATGCACGTCGGCTTCACCAATCCGGTGAGCGAAGACGAGATCACGCAGCTCTACAAAGACGCGTACGCCGACAAGCCGTTCGTGCGCGTGCTGAAAGCCGGAAAAGTTCCGGAGCTGAAGGACGTCGTCAACACGCCGTACGCGGAGATCGGCTTCACGCTGCTGCAAGGCGGACGTCGCGCCGTCGTCGTGAGCGTCATCGACAACCTGCTGAAAGGTGCGGCCTCGCAGGCCGTACAGAACTTCAATCGCATGTGCGGCTACGACGAGCGGGAGGGACTGCTGTGACGACGGTAATCAAGTTAGGCGGCTCGCTGCTCGATGATGCGGCGCGTCGCTCGGCGGCTCTGCGCAAGATCGCGGATCGCTGGAACTCCGGCGAAGAGATCGTGCTCGTGCATGGCGGCGGAAAGCACATCGATGCGGCGCTGCTTGCGGCCGGAATTCCGAAGCGCACGCACGCCGGACTGCGCATCACGGATGATGCGACACTCGAAATCGTCGTCGCGATTCTCGCGGGTCGCGTGAACAAGATGCTCGTCTCGGAGCTCGCGGCACTCGCTGTGCGCGCCGCCGGGATCTCGGGATGCGACGGCGGAACGCTGCTCGCGGAGCAGCACCCGCCCATCGATGGCATCGAGCTCGGTCACGTTGGTCGCGTCACGCGTGCGAATCCGGGGCTCATGCGCGCGATGCTCACGCAAGGCGTGATGCCCGTGCTCTCGACCGTTGGCGCAAGCGCAACGGGACAACTGTTCAACATCAACGCGGACACGGCGGCTGCTGCAGTTGCATCCGCGTTACGCGCGCCGGAGCTTCGCTTCCTCACCGACGTCGAAGGTCTGCTCGATCAGAACGGCAACGTCGTTCCGTTCCTCGATGCGAAACAGCTCGAAGCGATGCTCGAGAGTCCCGTCGTCACCGGCGGCATGAAACCGAAACTCCACGCGGCGCTGAGCGCACTGAAGTCGGGTGTCACGCAGATCACCATCGGTCTCCCGACCACCGACAACCGGCAACCGACTACCACCCAAGGAGGGACCACCCTTGTTGCTGCATGACGAAACTCCTCTCGCCGTCGAAGAGCGCGAAGCCGCGTTCGTCGTGAAAACGTACGCACGTACGCCATTCCATCCACGCGACGGAAAGGGTGCGCGCCTGTTCGATGCGGATGGCAAGGCGTACTGGGATCTGCTCGGCGGCATCGCCGTGAACGTTCTCGGGCACAAGCATCCGCGCATCGTCGCCACGTTGAAAGATGCGGCGAACGGACTGCTGCACACGTCGAATCTCTACTACCACCCCGGCCAGGGCATCCTCGCCGAGAAGCTCGTGCGCGCATCGGGACTCAATCGCGCGTTCTTCTGCAACAGCGGGACGGAAGCGAATGAAGCGGCGCTGAAATTTGCGCGGCTCGCAACGAAGAAAACGAAGCTCGTCGCGCTCGAGGAATCGTTCCACGGCCGCACGATGGGATCGCTCTCGCTCACCGGTCACGAGGCGTATCGCACGCCGTTCGCGCCGCTCGTGCAGGGCGTGAGCTTCGTCGCGCCGAACGACATCGCCGCGCTCGAAGCCGCGGTCGATCACGAAACCGCCGCGATCTTCCTCGAGCCGGTGATGGGCGAAGGCGGGATCATTCCGCTGAGCGATGAGTTCCTCATCGCCGCGCGGCGCATCGCCGATCGCAAAGGCGCGCTGCTGATTCTCGATGAGATTCAGTGCGGTCTCGGCCGCACCGGATTGATGTTCGCGTTTCAGAAGAGCGGCATCACGCCGGACATCGTCACGCTCGCAAAGCCGCTCGGCGGTGGTCTGCCGCTCGGTGCAGTGCTCACCGGTGCCGCAATCGAAGGCGTCGTGAAGCCGGGACATCACGGCACGACGTTCGGCGGCAATCCCGTCGCGTGCCGCCTCGGCCTCGTCGTCATCGAAGAAACCGAGAAGCTGCTCCCGCAGATCAACGCGTTAGGCGCGTGGTTCGGCGAAGAGCTTGCGAAGCTCACGCACGGCATCGTCGAAATTCGCGGCGCCGGCTTGATGTGGGGCATCGAGCTCGATCGTCCTGCCTCGCCCGTCGCGCGCGAACTGCTCGCGCAAGGCTTCGTCGTCGGCACCGCGCGCGAAAAAGTGCTGCGCCTGCTGCCGCCGTACAACGTGCCGAAGAAAGCACTCAAGGAATTCCTCACCGCTCTCGACAAGACATTGCGCGCGACGCAATCGGATGCGCAGGAGCTTCCCGCGCCCGCACCGCTGCCGATTGCCGCAAAAAACACGAATCCAATCTCTGAAGGAGTCTCGGTCCAGTGAAGAAAATTGCTCTCGCCTACTCGGGCGGCCTCGATACCTCGATCATCATTTCGTACCTGAAGGAAACGTACGGCGCGGACGTCGTCGCGGTGGCCGTCGACGTCGGTCAGGCCGAGGAGACCGCGGGTCTCGCGCAGAAGGCGTATTCGACCGGCGCATGCGATTTCCATCTCGTCGATGCGAAAGAAGAATTCGCCGCCGAGTACCTCTTTCCGGTGTTGAAGGCCGGCGCGATCTACGAGCGCGATTACCTGCTCGGCACGTCCACCGCTCGCCCGCTCATCGCGCGCAAGCAGGTTGAGATCGCGCTTGCCACGGGCTGCGATGCGCTCGCGCATGGCTGCACCGGCAAGGGCAACGATCAGGTGCGCTTCGAGCTCGCGTATCAGGCGCTCGCGCCGGAGCTGAAGATCGTCGCGCCGTGGCGCGAGTGGAACATCGTCTCGCGCGAAGACGCCATCGACTACGCCTCCGAGCGCGGCATCCCCGTGCCGGTGACGAAGAAGGATCCGTACTCGCGCGATCGCAACCTCTGGCACCTCTCGCACGAAGGCGGACCGCTCGAAGATCCGATGTTCGAGCCGGAGAAGTCGATGTTCAAACTGAGCGTCGATCCGACCGATGCGCCGGAAACTCCGGAGAGCATCACGATCGATTTCGTCGAAGGCTTTCCGGTCGCGGTGAACGGCGTGCAGCTCTCGCCCGCGAAACTCGTGCAGACGCTGAATGAGCTCGGCGGCAAGCACGGCGTCGGCCGCGCGGACATCGTCGAGAACCGTCTCATCGGCATCAAGTCGCGCGGCGTATACGAAACGCCGGGCGGCACGATTCTCGTCAACGCGCTGAAGGCGCTCGAAGCGATTGTGCTCGACAAAGAGTCGGCGCACGAGAAGGAGCGCATGGCCACGCGTTACGCGGAGCTCGTCTACAACGGCCAGTGGTTCTCGCCGCTGAAGGAAGCGTACGACGCGTTCGTGAACTCGCTCTGCGAGAACGTCACGGGCTCCGTCACGGTGAAGCTGTACAAAGGCAACGCCACGGTCATCGGCCGCAAGTCGCCATACTCGCTTTACCAGCAGAACCTCGCGTCGTTCGACATGACCGGCTACGACGTCACCGATTCCGCGGGCTTCATCAAGCTGTTCGGATTGCAGTTGCGCGGCCGCAAGCGGCTCGCACCGATGAAAATCGAGAAGGTGGCGCAGCAGTGACCAACACTGCTCCATCGATGTGGGGCGGACGGTTCAGCGAAGGACCGTCCGATCTCCTCCGTGTCCTGAACGATTCCTTCGGCTTCGATCGCGAGCTTTTCGCGGAAGACGTCGCGGGCTCGATCGCATGGGCGACGGAGCTCGGACTCGCGGGCGTGCTCACGCCCGAAGAGTCGAAGTCCATCGTGGAGGGCTTGCGGAAGGTCGCAACTCCGGACAGCACCTCCGGCCATGAAGACGTGCACTCGTACGTCGAGACGTCGTTACGCGAAATCATCGGCGCAACCGCCGGCAAGCTTCACACCGGCCGCTCGCGCAACGATCAGGTCGCGACGGATCTCAAACTGTGGCTGAAGAAAGCGTGCAACGACTTCGATGCGCTCGTGTGCGCGCTCGCGCATGCACTCGCAACAAAAGCCGTCGAGCACGCATCGACGCCGATGCCCGGCTACACGCATCTCAAACAAGCGGAGCCGGTGACGTTCGGTCACTGGTGCCTCGCGTACGTCGAGATGTTGTCGCGCGATCGCGCACGCATCGCGAGCGTCATCGCACGCGGCGACGAATGTCCGCTCGGCTCCGCGGCACTCGCGGGCACGCCGCTCCCGATCGATCGCGAGCGTCTCGCCAAATCTCTCGGCTTTGCGCGCGCGACGAAGAACTCGCTCGATGGCGTATCGGATCGCGACTTTGCCGCGGAGTATCTGTTCGCCGCGTCGATGCTGATGAATCACCTCTCGCGTCTCGCCGAAGATCTCATTTTCTTCACGAGCGATGAGGCGGCGTACGCCGAATTGCCGGACGCGCTCGCGACCGGTTCGTCGCGCATGCCGCACAAAAAGAATCCCGACGTGCTCGAGCTCACGCGCGGCCACGCGGGCCGTGCGCTCGGCGAGCTGACCGGATTTCTCGCGCTGCTGAAAGGTCTGCCGCTCGCGTACAACAAAGATCTGCAGCTCGACAAAGAGCCGCTGTTCCGCACGCGCGCGGTGCTCGCATCGATGCTGCCTGCATTGACTGCATTGATCGCGGGATTGCAGATCAACGATGCGATGCGCGCTGCTGCATCGAGCGATCTCCTGCTCGCTACCGACGCCGCCGACGAGCTCGCGGCGAAAGGGATTCCGTTTCGCGAAGCGCACGAGATCGTGTCGCGCGAAAGAAAGCATTCGTTCAATCCCGTCGAGACGGTGCTCGCAAAGAAGAACGTTCTCGGCGGCACCGCCCCTGATCGTGTTCTCGCGGCCGCGAAGGCCGCGCTGGAGATTCTCGAGAAATGAGACTGCCAAAAGGCTTCGTCGCGTCCGGCGTGCGCGCCGGGATCCGGAAGAAGCGACCGGACCTCGGCCTCATCGTCGCCGAAGATGGCGCAACGGCAGCGGCCGTGTTCACGCAAAACAAATTTCAGGCGGCACCGGTC
>JBQCJC010000245.1:0-8494 GCA_051953135.1 Thermoanaerobaculia bacterium
CCGTGGCCGTGCGCCTTGCGCGATTGAAACGGCAGCAGCAGTGTCGCGACTTCGTTCGGGTTGATGCCGATGCCGGTGTCGCGCACGTGTATCGCGGGAGCGGGCGTGCTCGTGATCGTGACGAACACGTCGCCGGTGCCTTTCTCTCGCACCGCATCGATTGCGTTGCGCACGAGATTCTCGATCGCGGTGCGCAGCAGTGCGGCGTCGCCTTCGATCGTCACATGCTCACCATCGCACGCAACGTGAATCGCATCGGTGCTCGCACGCTCCGCAACATCGCACGCGACGTCGTACAGATCGACGGGATGTCGCTCGATGCTCATCGGTCGCGCGAACGCGAGCAATGCGGCGACGGCTTCAGCGAGCGTCGATGCTTCGCGTTCTGCTTTTTCGATCGAGAGGAGCGCGCTCGCTGGAACGTCGTTGCCGCGACGCGCGAGTCGCAGATAGCCGAGGACGGTCGAGAGCGAGTTGCGGAACTCGTGTGCGATGCCGGCGGAGATCTCGCCGAGGTCGGCGAGCGTTTGCGATTCGCGCAACTGCCCTTCGAGGCGGCGAATCGGCGTGAGGTCGGTGAAGAGTGCGATCGTGCCGAGGTACGGCTGCGTGCCGTTGCGCGACTCGCCGAGTAACGGCACGGTCGTGAGTCCGATCGTCTGCTCGCCGAGCGCGATCTCCGCGCGCGAGACGTTCGCATGTTCGCGTACCGCGCGCTGCAGCGTTTGCGTGAACTCCGTCGCGCCGAATGCTTCGTCGAGCGCGAGTCCGCTCACGTCATTGGCGCCCGCCTGCAGAATCTCGCGCGCCGCGGCATTCGCGTCGACGATGCGCTCACTCGGATCGATGGCGACGAAGCCGGAGGTGAGACTGCGCGTGAGCGCGCTGGTGACGCGCTCGAGATCATCGGCGCGACTCTTTTGCACCGCATGCAAACGCTCCAGTTCGCGCTCGCGTGCGCGCAACGCGCTGACGGTGTTCTGAAATGTTTCGACGAGATACTGCGCCTCGTCCTGATGCGAGCTTTTCTCGGCGACGGCGTTCGCTTCATCGAGCAACGCTTCGACGGGCGCGGTGATGCGCGGCAGGTAGAGGAAGAGCAGCACGACACCCGCGATGGTCGCGGCGGCGCAGAGAATCGTGATGAGGATGAACGTGCGGCGCGTGGAACGCACATCGGTGAAGTCGTAGTACCCGACGATGGTGCCGCGCGAGATGCGATGTTCGACGCGATGCATGCCCGTGCCGTCGCCGGAGCTGATCGTGCGGCCTTCTTTCGTGACGAAGACGATCGCGTCGATGTCGAGCTCGGAGCGGAGGAAGATCAGGTACGACGCGAGTGTGGCGTCGGTCTGTTTCGAGTTTTCGATCAACGCTGCCGCTGCACGCGTGCTCGTACGCGCGCTTTCCTCCGCGGCGCCCGCAACTTCTCCCGCGGCCCAGCCGAGCAGGATGACGAGCGTGAGGATCAGTGCGATGAGAACGCCGACGAGTACGGTGAGGAAGAGACGAACGTCTCTCCGGAATCCGAGCTTCGTCAGCGCAGGAGCAGCGCGAGATACCACTCCCAAAGTGTAGGGCCGAAGAAGAGCACGACCAAAAAGGCGAGGCCGAGGAAGACGCCGAACGGCACCGCGACCATGAAGCCGTCATCGGATTTTGCGGCCACGATCACGCCAACAATCGAGCCGGCGATCGAGGCGATGAGGAGCAGCGGAAAGAGCGGCTCCCATCCGAGCACCGCGCCTAACATCGCCATCATCTTCACGTCGCCGAGTCCCATGCCTTCGACTTTGCGCACGAGCTGATAGGCGAGGCGGATGACCATGATGATGCCGGCGCCTGCGATTGCACCGGTGACGGATTCGAGCCACGTGCGCGAGAGGATGAGGTCGGGAAACATCGCGCCGAGGTGCAGTGCGCCGGCGATGAGACCAAGCGCGACGCCGGGAAGGTCGATGACGTCCGGGAGGATCTGCCACTCGAGATCGATGTAGACCAGCGCGATCGTCATCGAGACGAGTGCGGCGACGAGGACGAAGCCGGGCGTGAATCCGGTGCGCTGAACGATCGCGACGTAGAAGAGTGCGTTCGCAAGCTCGACGAGCGGATAGCGCATCGAGATCGGTCCGCGGCACGAACGACACTTTCCACCCAGCCAGATCCACGCAAGGACGGGGATGTTGTCATATGGACGGATGGGAGTGCGGCAGTGCGGACAATGGCTCGCGGGAAAGACGATCGATTCATCGCGCGGCACGCGATGAATGACGACGTTGAGGAAGCTCCCGACGATCGCGCCGATGGCAAACGCGACGAAGGGAAAGAACAACAAGGTCATGCGGCGCGGATTGTAAGCGGTTGGCGGGAGAACGAAGTTTGCCGGCTGGCGGAGGCGTGTCGGAATCGAACCAACCTTTCGACGCTTCCGCGCCGAAACAACGGTTTTGAAGACCGCGGGGGCCACCAGACCCCATTCGCCTCCCCGAATGCGGCGCGCACCTTAGCATGCGCTTCGACAAAACCGCCAACCGCCAAGCCACTCACTTCGGCGGATCCGTTAAGAATCCAACTTTCTTCGCTCCCGCCTCATGCGCGGCATCCATCGCCGCCACCGCCCGATCGAACGCAATCCCATCCTCGGACTTGATGAACACCACGCGCTCGTCCTGCGAACGCGAGAGCATCTGTCGCGCGATCGCGTCACGCAACTCGTTCGTCGATCCCATCTTCTGCGAGTTGAGGTACAGACCATCGGCGCGCACGAGCACCACGAGCTGGTTCTGCTCTTTCTCCGGAGGCGGCGCGGTCATTTCGACTTTCGGCGGGACTTCGACATCGAGTCCCATCTGCAGAATCGGCGTCGCCACCATGAAGATGATGAGCAGCACGAGCACGACGTCGACCAGCGGCGTGATGTTGATCTCCGAGCGAACTCCCGAGCCGCCACTGCTGAATGCCATGCGCTAGCCTCCCGCCATCTTCTTTCCGGCTGCTTCGTTTTCCGTGAGGATCGCGACGCCGCTGAACTTCGCTTCGTTCGCTGCCTTCATCACTTCGCGCACCTTGCCGAAGTTGATGCGCTTGTCCGCCTTCAGCATCACCGCGCGCGATGGATTGCTGTCGTGCTCGGAGCGCAGATACGTCGCGAGGTTCTTGTCCGGAATCCAGTTCTGTCCGACGAACACGGAGCCGTCGGATTTGATCGAGATCACGAGATCGCTCTCGTCGCCCGGTTGTTTCTCCGCGTGCGGGCCTTGCGGCAGAAGGACGTCGACGCCGGATTGCAGCATCGGCGTGACGACCATGAAGATGATGAGAAGCACGAGGCAGACGTCGACGAGTGGGGTGACGTTGATGTCGCCCTTCACTTCGTCGGGACTGCCTCCGCCTGCACCGAATGCCATCGCTCGCTCCTAACGCGCGCGAACGCGCGCCTCGTTCTTGATGAAGTAGTCGATGAGTTGCGAGGAGGAGTTCGACATCTCGACCTGGAAGCGATCGACCTTGCCGAGGAAGTAGTTGTACATCCAGACGGCAGGGATGGCGACGAGGAGACCGAACGCCGTCGTGGCCAGTGCTTCGGCGATACCGGCGGACACGGCACCGAGTCCGCCCGAGCCGCTGAGCGCCATGCCGCGGAACGAGTTGATGATGCCGACGACCGTGCCGAAGAGACCGACGAATGGCGCGGTCGTGGAGATCGTCGCGAGATTGCCGAGACCTTTTTTCATCTCCGCGGTGGTCATCAGCGTCTCGCGCTCGATCGCGCGTTTGCCGGAATCGACGAGATCGAAATCGGGCGGCAGCGGCTGCGCGGTTTCGTATTGAAACTCGGTGAGTCCCGCGGCGAGCACGCGCGCGAGGTGACTGTGTTTGTACTTCTTCGTCATGGCGATGGCCTGTTCGAGCTTGTGCTCGCGCAGCAGCGGCGTGACGTTCTTCGCGACTTCCAGCGATTCACGACGCGCGCGGCTGAAGCGCCACAAACGCTCGACGGCGATTGCGAGTGACCACATGGACATGAGCAGCAGCACGATAACGACCGAGCGGCCGAGCCACGTCATCGACTCCCACATGCCCATGATGCTGAAACTCTGAGCTTCCACTCCGTGCATCCCACGTCTCCTTCTTCTGCGTCGTATCCAGCGACGCTGCTAATCGATCTGAAAATTGACGGTGAGGTTGTAATAGACCGGCACCGCTTGTCCATTCAGTGTGCCGGGCGTGAACTTCCAGGCGAGGATCGCTTTGAGTGCCTGCTGATCCAGGCCGAAGGGCAGCGGTTTGAGTATGCGTGCGTCGGTGACGTTGCCGTTGCGGTCGATGACTGCTTCGATGATGACGACTCCCTGAACTTTCGCTCGCCGCGCTGCCTCGGTGTACTGCGGGTCCACGCGTGTGACGATCTTCGGCGGCAGGACGTTTCCTCCGACTCGAATCGGAATCTCCATCGTATTGCCACCGCCCGGTTTTCCGGTGCCTGTTCCTCCAATCGTTCCACCGAGTGTTCCACCGATCTCGCCACCTTTTTGTCCGCCGACCGTTCCGCCCACAACACCGCCCTCTTCGCCGCCCGGCATTCCGCCTTCGCTCGGCGTTGTGGACGATGCCGACGATTGTGTCTCGCTGACTTGCGGCAACTCCGTTGGTGTTTCTGCAGGTTGCTGAAACACGGGCTGTGTTGTTTCGCGATGTTCCACGCGCACCGGTGTCGTTGCGACGCTCGATGACGGCGCAGGAGGAGGTGGTGGCGGCGGTGGTGCGGGAGAAGACGTGCCGACAAGGAACGCCGGCATCGGACGCTGAATCACGTCCGGATTCTTTTTCACGTAGTAGCCGGCGGTGATCACCGCGCCGATCAGGCCTACGTGAATGATGAATGACAGGAGCGTCGAGACCCATGCTCCTTTCTTCCTGTCCTTTCCCGCCGATTCGATGAGGACGTCATCGAACATCTCCGACTCCTCTCCGGCGTCGGCGACGAACTCTGCCTGTCATGTGCCAGTTCGTGCCGCGCCTTCGTTTTCTCTGCTGCTTGTGAGTCTTGGATGCGGCGCCGATCGGCAAGAGAACCCGCACACGCGAGCTGTTACTCTTCGTTCACGATGAAGTACTACTCGATCGCCGAAATCCACATCATCGACCGCGCCTGGGTTCAGCGCTACGTACAGAACGTGACGCAGATGGTGGAGCGCTACGGCGGCCGCTATCTCGCGCGCTCATCCAATGCGGAGAAGTGGGAAGGCGACCGCGCACTGCCACAGATTTTTCTCCTCGTCGAATGGCCGTCGCGCGAAGCCGCACAAGCGTTCTACGAAAGCGACGAATACCAGCCGTATTTAAAGGAACGCCTCAACGGCTCGAAGAGCGAGATGGTGCTCGTGACGGGAGAGGATGTGGCGAAGGTGGCGAAGATTGAGAATTAGGCGTGCTGTCGGTCTGTCGCTGTCGCTCATTGCAATAGCCGCACTTGCAGGCTTGAGCACGTCCTGTGCGACCCGATTGCCGGCAGGACTTCCGTGTTCCTCTAACGACGTCGCACGTACGCCGTTTCTCAAGCGTCTCGTGCAACAAGAGTCTGTCGCGGAAGCGGAGAGTAAACATCTCGTCAAAGGAGTTCCATTCGGCGCACTGGCCGAGAATTGGTCGGCGCTCAAGGCGCGGATGCAGGCAGGCGACCAGTTATGGCGATTCACGAGCGAACCGAACAAGTACCCGCAAGGAGCGCTCGAAGGATATGTTGTGCTGCGCCGCTGCGAGATCGTTGACCGGCTCGTTCTCGTGACCGATTAACGGCTGGCCTCAAGACCACGGCGGACGATGATGATCGCCATCGCCCATCAGGTAGAAGAAGTTGTGCATCTCGTCGTTCGTGTAATTCCCTTCCTGCGCTTCAGCCAGCGTGATGAAGCGAATCTCGGGATGAATTGTTGATAATTCCACGAGCTTCGCGACGACTCGCGAGTCACCCGCGTCTATTGCCGCGAGTAGCTCCTCGAAATCGGCCATCGACAACCCTTCTTCTTCCATCAACTCCAACCAGTCGAGCGAGAGGTATTGATAGGGCAGGCCGTTCAGCCACTTGCAAAACAGGTCGACGTGGTACTGCAGCGAACCATTGGCGCCGAACCACTCATTGATGAGTGACGTGCGATTTGCCAGACGCGATGCCGCGTTTGAGATGCCCGTGCATGGAATCAGGACCTTTTCGTCGGGAGGTTGGTCCTGATCCAGATTTACGGGATGTTCCACGAGATCTTCTTTGGAATACAAGAACAACCACATCAGCGGGATGGCGTGGCCTGCCGCTAAAAGCCAGTTTTCAAAGTCGAGCTCCTCGGACTCAGACGGTCCATCCCCGAAGGCCGCCTGTGGTCGCACGTGATTCGAACCGAGAAGATGTACAGACACGTTCCCTCCGCCATTAACAAGATCGAACGGAGGCATGCTTGCATCAAGAGTGTCTGTAGTGCAAGCGTGGCGTTTTCTTCTTCAGTGTCTGACGGCGCGTCTCCGCGGCATCGGCTCAGTAATCTCAAACTCGGAGCGCATGACAAGTACCGTGTAGGGATTCCACGTCGAGAGTGTGTAATAGAGATAGAGCCTGTTCCCGATAACCTTGATAAAGCGCTCAATGAGGAACGGAGCGTAGGCGCCGCCGGGCGTCGTATCGGGATCGTTGCCGCCGATCGTTGGGCCGGTCAGGCCGTCGCTGGGCACAATGCTGGGATCGTGGATGAACGTTCCTAGTGCGCCGTCGCGCCTTGCATTGAAGATCAGTTGCGGTTTGCTCCAGGGTCCCCACGGCTCGCGCGCATACGTAAAGTAAACGCCCGCGGTTGTTCTTGATTGCGCACCGCCGTCATATGTCATCAGCCATAGTCCGAGGTCTTGTGAGAACGCGACTGAGACGTTGCCGATCGTCGGTGCGTCGCCGGGGCGGCCGAGCGGATTGTCAATGACAACAGGAACGGCGTCCGCTTCGGACGAGCTCCACGTTGGACTGTCGTTGACCAGACCGGTGAAAT
Organism: Thermoanaerobaculia bacterium; assembly: GCA_051953135.1. Classification (GTDB taxonomy): domain Bacteria; phylum Acidobacteriota; class Thermoanaerobaculia; order Gp7-AA8; family Gp7-AA8; genus QHVT01. Next base: position 7,032 of record JBQCJC010000245.1, read on the forward strand.
ATCTTGTGCCCTGGCCGGTCGCGAGATCGCCCGCCGCCACAGACGCGAGATAGACGTTGCTTGCACGGTATGCGTTGAGACCGTACATCAGCACGTCGTTTCCGTGCGAATGCAGAGCGAGGCTGACAAAGCGGCCGTCCGGCATCGACGAGATCGTTCTTAGGAGCGTGAAGCGCCTCGACGTCTCATCGAAACGCGTCAATACCGAATAAGCCTTCTCTGTGCGATCGGGTGCATTGACATCCGTTCCGGTCTTGCACGCGATATACGTTTCGTTATCGAGTCGGATCCCCGCTTCCGGCACTTCCGCAACTCCCATGCGGATCCCGGGAACGCGAATGAAGTAGGGGCGATTGTCGGAATTCGTGAAGAACTCCAGAAACATTCCTTCGGCTTGTGTGCTGGTGGTCGACGCGATCGTATCGGAGGCATAGTAGTTTTCGCCATCGACAGGGCCGATCGTATCGCCGAACAAAAAGATCAACCGGCCGCCGGATTCGAATGACGGCCCAAGGTCGGTTCCGAGAACGTTTCCTCGCGTAAGCGTGCGACTCGGCGTCGCGACACAGAGTCCCGTCTTCGCCAATTCGGAATAGTCGCAATCGCCGATCAACTGTTCGACCTTCTTCGTCGAGGCCGGAATCCATGTCGCCTGGATCGCATCGCCTGCGCCCTGCGCGCCGAACGCTGGTCGAATCGCAAGCAATGCCACGACAGCAGCCGCGATGCGTGGTGTCGTCACCTGTGTCACCTCAATTTGTTTTTCATAGGAAGTGACGCGGGGTGCGACGTGATGTTTACGTTCGCGTCGCGCAACTTTGCGTTGGCGATCGCGTACAAGTGGAAACGCCGCACTCCGTGCGCGCAGAATTCGATGTCGTCCGAGCTGGCCTCGGTGTGTGAGGGTGAAGTGGAATTGCAAGCAACCAGGCGCACCGCACGTGTAGCGGGATTCCTGTACCTGATCGTTGTTGTCACCGGGATCTTTAGTATTGCGTATGTTCCGTCGCAGCTCGAAGTTGCCGGCGATGGCGCCGCGACGTTCAGCAAGATTGTGGCGTCGGAGACACTGTTCCGATCAGGCGTCGTTGCCGGATACGTCTGTTACACCGCGTTCCTGCTCCTGCCGCTGGTGCTCTACAAGTTGCTGGCGCCAGTCAATAAACGAGCCGCGATTTGCATGGCCGTTCTGGCGATCGCCAGCGTTCCGATTTCGTTTGTGAATCTGCTTCACAAAGTCGACATCATCACACTCATCAACCGGCCGGGGAGTTTGCCGCCAACCGTAATCCACCAGGAGATTGCGCTTGCGCTTGCGGCGTACAGCAGCGGCCTGCTGGTCTCGAAAATCTTCTGGGGATTGTGGCTGCTGCCCTTCGGTTATCTCGTCTTGAAATCGCAATTCCTGCCGAAGATCCTCGGGCTGCTACTAATGGCGGGTTGTGTTGGTTACGTCGTAGGAT
>JBQCJC010000246.1:0-8853 GCA_051953135.1 Thermoanaerobaculia bacterium
GCGGCGACGCCTGCGCCGACATCCGAGATCCAGTGCACGCCGAGGTAAATGCGTGAGGTGGCGATGGCGATGATCATGCAGCACGCGAAGGCGAGCGCCGCGGCGCGATAGCGCCAGCGCGTGAGCACGCGAAACGCGAGATACGCGAGCGCGCCGAAACAGATCGTTGAGCCCATCGCGTGTCCGCTCGGAAACGAATAGCCGTGCGCGTTGCGCAGCGCTTCCGCGAGATCGGGGCGTGCGCGTGCGAACCACACTTTCAGTTCCAGATTTAGCAGGCCGCCGACGATCGTCGTGATCGCAAAGTACGCGATCCAGCGCCACCGTTTTTGCATCGCGAGGATCGCGCAAACGATCGCGCCGATGATGCCGAGTCCGACCGGCGTTCCGATCATCGTGAAGATCGTGAAGAACAACGTCGAGCCATCGGTGCGCGCGTAACGCGCCCAGTCGTGCACATCGCGATCGATTTGAATCAACCGCGGCGAGTTCTCATGCAGCAGCTCCGCGATGTCGATGAATGCATCGCCCGCGATCATCGTGGCAACGAGGCCGATCGCAAGCACGACGAAGACCGGCAGGTAATCGTAGTAGCGAAAGCGCGTCGCGAGATTAGCGCTCTTACGCAGCAGCCGCTCGAGCAGCGGCCCGGCGGCGAAGAAGAACGCCCACAGAATCGCGAAGAGGGTGACGAATGCGAGAACGAACGTCATGCGACGTCACGGCGCTGCAAGCCTAGAACCCGCCGGACATGTACTTCCACTGCACGATCTTGTCGTTGATCTCGCGCAGGCGGCGGCTGATCATGCGGCACAGCAGATTCAGGAACTGCAGCGATGCGTGCGGATCCATCGACAGGATCTCGTTGAGCGTCGCGCGATCGATCGACAACACCGTCGCATCCGACTCGTGCGCCTTCGCGTCCGCGCTGCGCGGCTTGTCGTCGATCAGCGCCATCTCGCCGAAGAAATCGCCGCGATCGAGCACCGTCAGCGCTTCCTCGCCGACGCCCGGGATGAACTTCGAAATGCGCACGCGCCCGTCGAGCACGATGTAGAGCTTGTCGCCCTTCTCGCCTTCGCGGAAGATCATCGACCCTTCGCGGAAACGCTCTTCCGTCGAGAACGTTGCGAGCAATTTCATTTCAGCAGCGGAGAGACCGCGCTCGCGAAACAGGTCGACCTTGTCTTCCGACTTCACCGTCACCTGCTGCACTTCGCGCTTGCCGTCCGCGCGTTTGCGGCCGGAGCCGCGCTTCGCGTCTTCCTGGAAGAAGAGCTTGAGCTGCTCGTTCGCATCGCGCACTTTTTCCGCGAGCGAGCGCCAGAAGGACCAGTGCAGTCCCACCGCGAGTTCTTTGTCCTCGTCCATCAACTGATCGAGGGCGCTGAACGAGAAGCTGTAGCAGGCCGACGCATCGGAGATCGACAGCGCGTCGCTGGAGCGATGCGTGCGATCGATGAAGTTCATCTCGCCGAAAATCGTGTCGCCTTCGAGCGTGCCGAGGATTTGCGGACCGAAGGGAGTTTCCTTGCGGATCTCGATGCGCCCTTCCTTCACCACATAGAAATCCATCGAGCGATCTTCTTCGCGAAAAACATACTCGCCGCTGCTGTAGTCCGCGATGCGAACGAGCTTCGACAGCCGGAAGATCTGCTCGTCCTTCATGTGCTGGAACACGCCGAGCTTGCGCAGCTCGTGCGACATCGTGATCAGATCCTCGCGCTTCTCCACCGCGCGCGTGATCTTCTGCATGATCTCCTTGAGATCCTTGCGCGAGTCGACGCGGAAGAGATTCTCCTTGCGGAACTCGAGTCGCTCGGTCGCAAGCTGCAGTTGCTCCACCCGCTCTTTGATGCGCGCATTCAGATCCTTCGGATCGATGTTGTGAATGCGCTTGAGCGTGTTGATCATGCGCCGCACCGGCTCGGTCGACTCGCCCTTCTGATCCGTGGCGAGCAGGAACGCGTCGATGAAATCGTCGAGCGAGCGATCGAAGTTTTTCAGCTCGAACTCGATGCGGCCCGAGATCTCGGCGAGACCGCGATCGAATGGATTCAGCTTGCGCGCGCTTCCGATCTCTTCGTGCGCGAGCTCCCATTCGCCCTGCGAGTAATAGAGCCGTCCGAGTATTTCGAACGGGCGATAGTTGCTCGGCGTCTTGATCTTCGCGATCTCCAGCAGCTCGATGGCCTTCGACGTCTGATCCTTGGCCATGTAGTACTGCGCGAGACCGACGTACTGCGATGAATCGACCTCGTCGCGCGCGCGCTCGGCGACCACTTCCGTCGTGAGACTCGCGTAACGATCTTCTTCCGCGGCTTTCTTCATGTCCCGCACGCGCGCGAGATTGATGCGCAGCGAGACCGAGCCGGGCTTGAGCTTCTCCGCCATCTCGTAGAGATGGATCGACTCGTCGTACATCCCCTGGTCGGAGTAGCGCCGCGCGAGCGTGAGCAGATCGTCGGCTTCGAGAACGATGCTCGCTTCGGTTGCAAGCGTGCGGAACCTTGCGCGGGCGCCGACGGGTTGTTCGGCCATGGGACCTGACATTATAGGGACATGCTTCGCGCCGCGGCAGTCGCGCTCCTGTTCGTCACATTCAAGTTTGCGACGCCGGGATACGAATTCGTGTTCCCCCGCGATCACGGTTCGCATCCCGAATACAAAACGGAATGGTGGTACTACACGGGCCACTTCACCGCAGACAATGGCCATCGCTACGGCTTCGAGCTCACGTTCTTTCGCGCGGCATTGACGCCGCCCGAGCCGAAGGAAACGAACTGGGACATGCAGAACGTGATGCCCGCGCACTTCGCGATCACGGATGTGACGGCGAAGGAATTTCGCTATTACGAGAAGCTGAATCGCGCATCGCCATTCACTGCCGACGCCGCGATCGGTCGTCTCGATGTGTTCAATGAAGGCTGGCGTGCGATGACGAATCCCGACGGCTCGTGGCGAATCATTGCGAAGGAAGGAAAGGATTCGCTCGATCTCACGCTGCGCACGAACAAGCCTCCGGCGATTCACGGCGAGAACGGCATCAGCATCAAAGCACCCGCGGCGGGATACGCATCGCACTACTACTCGATGACGAGCCTCGACGCGACGGGCACGATCAACGGACAACGCGGCCACGGTCAGGCGTGGATGGATCACGAGTTCGGATCATCTGTGCTGCGCGAAAATCAACAGGGCTGGGACTGGTACTCGATTCAGCTCGACAACGATTCGGAGATCATGCTGTACGTCATTCGCCGCACGGATGGAACGCCGGATGTGACGTCTTCCGGATCTCTGATCGCGAGCGACGGCCGCGTGATTCACATTCGTCGCGAGCAGATGCGCATCACGCCACTCGCGAAATGGAAATCGCCGAAGAGCGGCGCGACGTATCCGATGGGATGGCGCGTCGAGTTGCCGTCATTCAACGTGAAGCTGACGGTGCGGCCATTGATGAACGCGCAGGAACTGATCACCCGCGGCTCGACGAACATCACGTACTGGGAAGGCGCGTGCAACGTGACGGGCTCGTTCGGCGGCACGCCGGTGCAGGGCGATGCGTACGTGGAGATGACGGGATATGACCGCGCGTTTCGCATCGCGGAGGCGATTCGAGTGAAGGGTCTCAACGGCGGCGGTGGCTACAGCCGCGTCGTCCAGCTCGAAGCGCTCACTCCGTACGATTTCCTCTCCACCGTGGAGCCGTAGTCTCATCGCGATTCGTGGCGCGAGGGGATGAACCTCGCGTCACGATCGCACTCATTGCGCGATCTTTCCTCATCGTCGCCACAATCACGTTCTACGCTCTCGCGCCATGCTGACAACGCTGATCCTCGCCGCCACGTTCACGCTGCCGCCGCAAAAGTCCGACGCGATTCTCGGCGTCACCGCCGTGCATCTCGAGTCCGGCAAACGCATCAGCATTCGCGGTGATGAGCGCTTTCCGATGGGCAGCGTGTACAAGTTTCCGATCGCGCTGACGGTGTTGCATCAGGTCGATCAAGGGAAGCTCACACTCGATCGTGAGATTCGCGTCGAGCCGAAGGAGTTCGGTCCGGGCTGGAGTCCGCTGCGCGATCAGGCAAACGGGCAGGCGTTCACGACGACGATCGGGAAGCTCGTCGAAGCAATGACGGTGATGAGCGACAACACTGCATGCGATGTGTTGTTGAAACTCGCGGGTGGTCCGCAAGTCGTTACGCGGCGTCTGCGCGACCTCGGAGTGAACGGCGTTCGCATCGATCGCTCCGAAGCAGAGATGTCGATCGATCTGAAGAAGGAAGGCGGCAAAGAGAAATATGCCGTCGATCCGCGCGACACATCGACGCCCGATGCGATGGCCGAGCTGCTGCTGAAGTTTTGGAATCGCAAGGACGGTCTCAGCGCAACGAGTCACGAACTGCTCGTCAAACACATGACCGACAGTCCCACCGGTCCTCGCAAGTTGCGCGCGACGTTGCCGCAGGGTTGGACGCTCGCGCACAAGACCGGCTCGATGCCCGGCACATCGAACGATGTCGGGATTCTCACCTCAGCCGACGGCAAGACGCACATCGTCATCGCGATCTTCACGAAGTCGCGCACGAGCGCGGAGGAGCTTGCCGATGACGACATCGCCGCGGCCGCACGCGCGCTGATCGCACAATTCACGACGACGCCGTGACGCGACGAATCTCGCGCACGAGTTGCTCGCGCGCGGAGTTTCCTTTCGGCACGAGTGTCGCGACTTTCGTGTGCAACTGATCGCGATCTTCGTTCGTGATCTCTTTCGATGTGAGCACGACGATCGGGACGTTCGCGGTCTTCACGTTCGTCTGCAACGCGCTCGCGACTTCGAATCCGCTCATGCCCGGCATCATCAGATCGAGAATGACGACGTCCGGCACGCGCTCTTCCGCTCTCTGCAATCCGTCTGCGCCGTTGTACGCACGCGCGATTTCGAAGCCGAGTCCGGCGAGATCTTCATCGAGTAACGCGTGCACGGCGGGATCGTCGTCGATGATCAGCAGATATTTCGGCTCCGCTTCGCCGCGCGCGAGGTGACGCAGTCGCGCGAGCAATCGTTCGCGATCGACCGGCTTCACGAAGTAATCGTCGGCGCCTAACGCGATGCCGAGGTCGCGATTCTCGACCATTGAGATGATTACGACGGGCAACGCACGCGTTTCGTCATCGGTCTTGAGTCGCTTCAACACTTCCCAGCCATCGACGCCCGGCAACACGAGATCGAGTGTCACCGCGACAGGCCGCGCTTCTTTCGCAAGGCGCAACGCTTCGTCGCCGTGATGCGCGCGAATCGGAAGGAATCCCGCGGAGCTGATCGCGGACGCGAGCAGGTTGTACGCGTTCGGATCATCTTCGACGACGAGCACGCGATCCGCCGGCGGCTGCGGTTGCTCCGGCACACGCGTCACGACAGCGGCGCGAGAACGCACCGGCAGCGTGAACGAAAACGTGCTGCCGCTCCCGAGCTCACTCGTCAACGCAACGGTTCCGCCCTGCAATTCGACGAATTTCTTCACGAGCGCAAGGCCGAGTCCCGTGCCGCCGAACTCGCGTCGCGCCGTGCCGTCGACCTGTCGAAACTCTTCGAAGATCATCGCGTGATGCACCGGATCGATCCCGATGCCCTGGTCGTGTACGGAGACCGTGATCGCGTTGCTGTCGAGCGTGGCGCGAATGATGATCGGCGATCGATGCGGTGAAAACTTCACCGCGTTCGACAGGAGGTTGAAGAGAATCTGTTTGAACTTCGCGAGGTCGGTCTCGATCTGCGGCAGCTCTTCCGCGACTTCGAGGACGAAGTTCGGATTCGACTTCGTCATACCGCGCATCATGTTGCACACGCTGTCGATCACGGGCGCGATCGAGAAGAACTCGGCATAGACCTCCATCTTCCCCGCTTCGATTTTCGAGAGGTCGAGGATGTCGTTGATGATGCCGAGAAGGTGTTGTCCCGATGAATGGATGTGACGCAGGAAGCCGAGGTGTTTCGGATCGACGCTGCCTTCGAGCCGCTCTGTGAGAATTTCGGAGAAGCCGATGATCGAGTTCATCGGCGTGCGCAGCTCGTGCGACATGTTCGCGAGGAACTGGCTCTTCAATCGATCCGCTTCCTGAATGCGGCGGTTCGCATCCGCAAGCTCCTGCGTGATCTGCGTGAGCTCTTCGACTTTGCGCGTGCGCTCGCTTTCGAGTTGTCGAATGACGAGATGTTTTTCCTGCAGGTTCGCGACACCGATCAGGAAAAAGTACGACGCGCCGAAGAGAAAAATCATGCGCGTCAATGCGGCGAGGAGAATGCCGTTCGTGAATGTCGCTTGTCCCATGACGAGCAACACAGCGAGATACGCGATGGTGTTCATCGCGCTCGCGAAGAACGCGGGCTTCTTGCCTGCCGCGAATGCAGCCGCAGACGCGGTCGCGGCGTACCAGACATAAACGCTGCTCTCGAATCCGCCGCTCGCGTATACGCCTAACGTGACGAGAAAGACGTCAGCAGTGATCCAGACCGGCGTGAGATAGCGACGATTGATGCCGCTGCGATAGAGGAGATACAAACAACCGGAGCCGATCGATGCGAGCGCCCACAAGAGCAGCGCGACGTCGACACGCATGGTGAATACGCCGAGGGCATTACCGGCGGCGCCGGTAATCAGTGCGAGCGTGTAGACGAGGATATGGTTCCGCTGGATCGCGAGATCGAAGCGGAGCGCGCTCGAGACCTCGGGGCGGGACAGAGACATTGGAGTATCCGACGATTGTACGCGCCAAACACCGGCCGCCGGCTACTCGATCGTCACACCGAGAAACGCAATACACATCTCATCCGTCGTTGCCTCTCCCCACGACACCGCTTTCGGTGGATCGTTGGGATTCAATGGATTCGCGGACGAATTGTCGTAGAACGCCTTGAGCGACATGCGCGTGCCGATCGGCACATCGATCGGCTCTTTGTACGCGTACGTTCCCTGCCAGTTGAAATTCCAATCATCGATGTTGACGAGACACTGCGCGTCCTTGCCCGGCGCCTTCATCTCCACCGTCATCTTGCGACCAAGAAGATGCATGTGCGGCGCAACGAACCAAACCTTCAATCGCACTGGCGTAAGAATCGGCCACACGGCATCGACCTGAAAATTCGAATCGTTAGGCGGAATCGTGAACGTCTGATTGATGATCGGCAGCACCTGCATGATCTTCGCGGGCGCCGACTTCGCGAAGTACAACCCGAGCTCTGTCTGATCGGGCTCGGGATCGCCATGATGCGGGTGATAGTGAACCTGCATCACGACGCGCGACGCGGCCGGTAATTCGAACGCAACGTTCTCCGGCATCTCCAATGGTCGCGTGCCCGGCGCCCATCCGCCTAACGTGCCGGTGAGCGCGAAACCAGGACCACCAAAACATGTGTAGCCCGGACCCGGGTCCGCTTCATCGAGTTTCACCGACTCGCCGGTCGTGTCGATGAACGTGAGCACGTGATGCACGGTCTCGCGATCGCCGGGATGCGTGTCGACCGCGGCAACGTACATGTTCTGCGTGAGATTCGTCGGGATCGTGAAGCAGCGATACGTGTCTCTGCCGGCCGGCGGCTGATACGCAACCGCGGGCTTCAGCACGAGATCCGGTTGTCCTTTCGTCCAGCCGCTCGAAAAATCGATCGGCGTCGGCAACTGCGCGCGATCTCCTTCCGGCGCGCCCGCCGCAACCCACTTTTTGATGGTCGCAATCTGCTCATCGGTGAGACGACGTTCGTCGCGAAACTCACCACAGCCCTGCGTCGGTTTCCACGGCGGCATCTGTCGCGTCTCGGTCATGAACTTGATGAGCGGCGCTCGCGACTTCGCATCGGCGTACTCGACGAGCGAGAACGGCGCGATGTCACCATCGTGATGACACGACTGGCAATGCTGCTGAAAAATGCGGACGACTTCGTTGCTGAATGTCGGCGTTCCGGGAGGCAGCGGCGGCGCGGGCGGCGTGGCGCGTACGGCTCGCGTCTTCGCCGCGTACACAGGGATCGCCAGCAACAGCAGCAGAAGGAGCCCGCGAGTTTTCATAGACTGACGACTATGCCCCTGCACGTGGTCCTCGTCCATCCTGAAATTCACTGGAACACCGGCAATGCCGGACGAAGCTGTCTCGCCGCCGGCGCCACGCTCCACCTCATCGAGCCCCTTGGCTTTTCTCTCGATGAACGCGAAGTACGCCGCGCCGGCCTCGACTACTGGGAGCATGTTCCGCTGCGAACGTGGCCGTCATGGGAAGCGTTCGAGCGCGAATTGCCAAACCTCGGCGAGCCGGTTTTCTTCTCGACGAAATCGAAAACGATGTTCTGGGATGCGCCGTTAGGCGGCGAAAACATCGTGCTGATCTTCGGCCGCGAAACCGGCGGACTCGCACCCGAAATTCATGAGCGATACGGCGATCGCATGTACGCAATGCCGATCGTCTCGCCGCACGTGCGGTCGTTGAATTTGTCGCCGACGGTGGGAATCGCGCTCTATGAGTGGTTGCGACAACAGCGGGGACAACGATGAGAGATGAACGATGAGCGATGAACGGCGTCGCGAGATCGCGCCATCGTCGCCATAACGTCAGTGCTTCAATCGCGACGCTTGCGACACAGCTCATCGCTCATCGTTCATCTCTCATCGCTGGCGTTTCTCACTCCGCTTTCATCGCCGTCGCTACCGGAATCCTCGCCGCGAGTCTCGCTGGTGCGAGTCCCGCGAGCGCGCTCGCGAGCAACGTCACTCCGAGCGACGCGAGGATCAACGACGTCGGCGTGTAGAAATCGATCGTCCAGCCGAACGACTGCTTGTTGATCACGTAAATCAAAAT
>JBQCJC010000247.1:0-6790 GCA_051953135.1 Thermoanaerobaculia bacterium
GACACGTATGATCGTTATCTCGTGCGTATGGCCGAGATGCGGCAGTGCAATCGCATCCTCAAACAATGCATCGGATTGATCAAAGACACTCCTGCTGGCGATCTCAAAGCAAAAATCTCGAAAGTCATCCGTCCGCCGGAAGGCGAGGTTTATCACTCGATTGAATCGCCGAAAGGAGAGCTCGGTTATTACATCGTCTCGGACGGCAAAACGCAGAACGCGTATCGCTGTCATGTGCGTCCGCCGAGCTTCGTCAATCTCCAGGCATTACCGGCAATGGCGAAAGGCCACCTCGTTTCGGATCTCGTCGCGTTGATCGGCACGATCGACATCGTTCTCGGTGAGGTGGATCGATGAATCCAAAATTGAAAATGACGAAATTGAGAATTGAAACCTGCCCGCCGTGCTGCACCGTGATTTCAATTTTAAATTTACAATTATCAATCCCACCGCGTGAGGTGGCCGTGTGAACAAGGCCTTCCTCACCTATCTCATCTGGCCGCTGGTGAAGTTCATCATCGCCTTCATCATCGTGCAGGCGATCGTCGCCGCAATGAATTGGGTCGAGCGCCGGCTCCTCGGATTGTTTCAGGCGCGCCTCGGTCCTAATCGCGTCGGTCCCAAGGGCTTACTGCAGATCATTGCGGATCCGATCAAATTCCTCCTCAAGGAAGACATCGTCCCCGCACAAGCCGAAAAAATCGCGTACTTCCTCGGACCTGTACTGCCGCTTTTACCGGCGTTCATGGTCTTCTGCCTGATTCCTTATGGACCGCCGCCGACCTTCACTGTGACGCGCGTCAATGTGGGATTGCTGTTAATTCTCGCAATGACATCCACCGCGGTATACGGCATCATCCTCGGCGGCTGGGCCTCGAACAATAAATACTCGCTGATGGGCGGGTTGCGCTCCGCCGCGCAGATGGTTTCTTACGAAGTGCCGTTTGGGTTATCGATCGTCGGCGTCCTGATGATTACCGGCACGCTCGATCTCGTCACCATCGTTCGTTATCAGGAAGCCAACGCCTGGAACTTCCTTCCGCAAATCGTGGCCTGCTTCATCTTCCTTGTTTCGATGAACGCGGAAAACAACCGCACGCCATTCGATTTGCCGGAAGCGGAATCGGAGCTCGTCGCCGGATATCACACTGAGTATTCGGCGATGAAGTTCGCGTTCTTCATGCTCGGCGAATATTCGATGATGATCGTCAACTCATGCCTGATTGTGACGCTGTTCTTCGGCGGCTGGTCGTTAGGCATGTTCGGGATCGGTCTTACGACAGAAGTCCTGCAGGGAATGGGCTTGTTAGGCGGGCTCATTGGCGCCGCGATCTTCGTCACGAAAGTCATGCTGTTCCTGCTGATGTACGTGTGGTTCCGCGCGACGTTTCCGCGTTTCCGCTTCGATCAGCTCATGGACCTCGGCTGGAAATTCATGATCCCGCTGGCGCTGGCGAATATCTTCATCACCGGAATCTTCATTCTCGCTGGGCAGGAACGGACAATGACGCTGATTGGCGTCGTGACCATTGGCGCGGCGGCGTTTTATCTCTTCCGCAAACCAGCCGCGAAACCGGCACCGGCTTCACAAAAGGTGATTCATGCAAGTTGAGTATCCGAAGCCGCGATGGTCGGATAAGTTTCTGGTGCTCGATCTGCTCGAGGGCCTCAAGACCACACTGCGCGAATTGTTCAAACCGAAGGTAACGATTCGTTACCCGGAAGAGCGTATGGAGCCGACGGATCGTTTCCGCGGCATGTTCAAGTTCAATTACGACCGCTGCATCGCGTGCAAATTGTGCGCGGTCGCCTGCCCGATCGACATCATCTACATCGACGTTCACGACGAGATGATCGAAGAGGGCGGCAAGAAGAAAAAGGTCAAGGTTCTCGATCGCTACGACATCGACGTTAAGCGCTGCATGTTCTGCGCATTGTGCGAAGAGGCGTGTCCGACGAAGCCGAAATCGATCTGGCTCACAACGAAGACCTACGAGCTCGCGAGCTACGATCGCAATGATCTTTACTTCAACATGCAGCAGCTCGAGTACTGGGACGATCGTCCGCGCTACACCGGACTGCCCGACGAAGAAACTCCGGCACTGGAAGGCGAGCGCAAGCTCATTGCGGGGCAATAAACGATGGATCAGCTCTCCGGCCAGATTCCGCTGCTCGTCTTCCTGATTACCGGCACGCTTGCCGTGGCCTCCGCGATTCTTGTCGTGGCCATGCGCAATCCGGTTCACTCCGCGCTGTTCCTTCTGTTGACGTTTCTCTGTGTCGCGATCTTATTCGTTCTCAAGTCCGCGGAATTCGTTGCCGCCGTACAAGTCCTTGTTTATGCGGGCGGCGTCATGGTCTTGTTTCTATTTGTCGTCATGCTGATCAATTACCGGCATTTACCGGAAGAGCGCGTGCTCTCGTCGGTATGGCTGGGCGGGATCGGCGTCGGCGTCGCGGTGTTTGTGCTGTTCGCCACTGTGGTGCGCACCGGCACATACCTCGATCCTGTTCCGGACGCGAATAAGAAACTCACCACCGTCACGGAGACCTATCTCGCGGAACATCCCACCGATCCCAACAAACTCGTGCGCCGCACGCGGGAACGCGAGAATCGGAATGCCGAGGCGGTGGGGATGGCGCTGGATACCGATTATCTCGTTCCGTTCGAAGTCGTCTCACTCTTCCTTCTCGTTGCAATGATTGGCGCAATCGTCATCGGTAAGCGCGAATTGTCGGCCGAAGAAGAAGAGTCGACGCCGCAGTACATCCTCGAGCGCGCGGAAGTGGAGAAGGAAGTCAAGGAGGCTATGAGTGCCTAGCACGCATAGAAACGATCATGCCTGACACCGCGATGTACCTCATGCTCTCCGGAACCTTGTTCGCGGTGGGCCTCGTCGGCGTGATCGTTCGCCGGAATATGATCACCGTTCTGATGTGCATTGAGCTCATGCTCAATGCCGTCAACATTAATCTCATTGCTTTCTCGCACCGCTTAGCCAGTCTCGAAGGCCAAGTGTTCACGATCTTCGTGATTACGATCGCCGCGGGTGAAGCCGCGGTCGGCCTCGCGATCATCATTCAGCTCTACCGCCTGCGCAGCACCGTCAATGTGGACGAAGTGAGGACGCTGAATGGATAAGGCATTACTCGCGGTCGTCCTGCTTCCCGCCCTGGGCGCCGCCGTCAACGGCGTGCGCGCATTCGCCAATCCCCACACACCGAAAAACAAATCCATTACAAACGCCGTGGCACTGGGCGCGACCTGTTTATCCGCGCTCATTGCGACGTTCTTCGTCGTCATCCCGTTCCTCGGCCATAAAGAGCCGTTGCAGTTCTCGTATTACGAATGGATCCCGGCCGGAATGGGAACGGTCGGACAATCGATCGCCAACTTCTCGATCGACTTTGCATTTCGCGTCGATCCGCTCTCCTGCACGATGCTGATGATTGTCACGTGGATCGGCTTCCTGATCCACGTCTACGCGACCGGCTACATGTCGCACGAGACGGGCTACACCCGCTTCTTCACTTACCTGAATTTGTTCATGTTCATGATGTTGTTGCTCGTGCTCGGCGCGAACTACATCGTCATGTTCGTCGGCTGGGAAGGCGTCGGACTCTGTTCGTACCTTCTGATCGGCTTCTATTACGACAAGAATTTCGCCGCAGACGCCGGCAAGAAAGCGTTCATCACGAACCGCATCGGCGACTTCGGCTTCGTCCTCGGCATCTTCCTGATCTTCAATACCTTCGGTTCCGCCGATTACAGCAAAGTCTTTGCGATGGCCGCTGTTGGCGGACATCAATACAGCACGGTGGCGATTGCCATCTGCCTGCTGCTCTTTGTCGGCGCGTGCGGTAAGTCTGCGCAGGTTCCCCTCTATGTGTGGTTGCCGGACGCAATGGCCGGCCCGACACCAGTTTCCGCACTGATCCACGCCGCCACAATGGTCACCGCGGGCGTCTACATGTGCGTTCGCTCGAACGTCCTGTTCCGCCTTGCGCCGGAAGCGATGGCCGTTGTAGCGATCGTCGGCGCGATTACGGCGATCTTCGCGGCCTCAATCGGACTCGTACAGAACGACATCAAGAAAGTTCTCGCGTATTCAACGGTCTCGCAGCTCGGCTACATGTTCGTAGCCGTCGGCGTCGGTGCATTTACCGCTGCAATCTTTCACGTAATGACGCACGCGTTCTTCAAAGCGTGCCTCTTCCTTGGCGCCGGCTCCGTCATTCACGGCTGCGGCGGCGAACAGGACATGCGCAAGATGGGCGGCCTGCGCAAGTATATGCCGCGCACGCACATGACGATGCTGATCGCGACTATCGCGATCGCGGGCATCCCGCCACTGGCCGGCTTCTTCTCTAAAGACGAAATTCTCGCCAATGCATTCAGCGCGTCGAAATTCGTCTGGATTCTTGGCGCGATCGCGGCTGGGTTTACCGCGTTCTACATGTTCCGTTTGTACTTCATGACCTTTCATGGCGCCTATCGCGGTCATGCCGGCGAGGGCATCATTGAATCCGAGCCGGAGCACGGGGGCCATAACCTGATTCCCGATCGCCGTCATCTCGATGATGGCGACGAGCATTCCGATAAAGCGCATGGCCATCACGCGCACGGACATGATCCGCACGAATCTCCGTGGAGCATGACGGGCGTTCTGGCGGTCCTTGCCGTGTTGTCATTCATTGGCGGCTGGATCGGATTGCCGGCCGTACTTGGCGGCTCACATCCGACCTGGTTCCAGCGATGGCTTTCGCCGGTACTGTTGCCGATTGAAGGTCACGCATTCCACTTCCACGAAGCGAGTCATGCGCTCGAATACACGCTGATGCTTGTGTCCGTGGCGATCGCGGCGTTCGGAATTTTCCTCGCCTATCGCTTCGATAAAGCCGACCCTCACTGGTCGACGCCGAAGCGCATGGCGACGAACTTCTCGTTCGTCCATCGTGTGCTCGACAACAAGTATTACGTCGACGAGCTTTACGCAAAAACGGTCATCGCCGGAACGCTGGCACTCAGCTACATCCTCTGGTGGATTGATCGGTGGATCATTGACGGCATCGTCAATGCCGTGCGCCACGCGACGGTGATCGGGCTGGGGCACGGATCGCACATGGTCGACAAATATGTCGTCGACGGTGCGGTTAATGGTGTCGCGTTAGGCGCGAAAGGCGGATCGATGATGTTCCGCCGCATGCAGAGCGGTCTTGTACAGAATTACGCATTGATCATGGGCGGCGGTATCGTCCTGATTGCGCTCGTGTACCTGTTCATGAAGCCGTAGGTACGAGGAGAGACGAGGCGAATGGGCATTCTCAACATCATCACCTATATCCCGCTGGTCGGCGCGCTGGTGATTCTGTTCTTCGTGAACAAGAGCAACAGCCGTCTGATCCGGGTTGTCGCGACCGTTACCGCGGTCATCGACTTCCTGGTCTCTCTGTGGCTCTGGCCGAATTTCGATCGCGCGGCGACGGGATCGAAACTGTGGCAGTTCCGCGAGACCTACGAGTGGATTCCGTCTCTCGGCGTCAAATACGACTTCGGTATCGACGGCATCGCCATGCTGCTGATTCTCCTGACCACGTTCATGGGAATCATCGCGGTCGTGTCGTCTTACAGTGCGATTCACCATAGAGAGAAGGAGTACTACTCGCTGCTGCTCATGCTGCAGACCGGCATGATCGGTACGTTCTGCTCGCTGGACTTCTTCCTCTTCTACGTCTTCTGGGAAATCATGCTCGTGCCGATGTATTTCATCATCGGCATCTGGGGCGGCGCGCGAAAACTCTACGCCGCAATTAAGTTCTTCCTGTACACGCTCGCCGGATCGGTCTTGATGCTGTTGTCGATCCTGGCGCTCTATTTCTTCAATGACGGCGGCATTTCATTCCTCAATATTGCGGGCTTAGGAAACGAAGGAACGTTCAGTGTTCTCAAGTTCCACGAAATCGGCCATTTGATCCCGCCGACATTGCAGTTCTGGATCTTCTTAGGCTTCTTCTTCGGCTTCGCGATCAAAGTTCCGATGTTCCCGTTCCATACGTGGCTGCCTGATGCACACGTCGAGGCGCCGACCGCGGGCTCGATCATTCTGGCCGCGGTTCTCCTCAAGATGGGCACATACGGTTTCGTGCGATTCGCGCTGCCGATCCTGCCTGACGCGACAAAGCAATTACTGGTGCCGATCGCGGTGCTGGCCGTGATCGGCATCATTTACGGCGCACTAGTGTCCCTCGTGCAGAAGGACATGAAAAAGCTCGTCGCCTATTCATCGGTTTCGCACCTTGGCTTCGTCATGCTCGGCCTTTTCGCTCTGAACCCGATGGGCATCCGCGGCTCGGTCATTCAGATGATTAACCACGGCATCTCGACCGGCGCGCTGTTCCTTCTCGTCGGTATGGTCTATGAGCGCCGCCACACGCGCATGATTGCGGATTACGGTGGCCTCGCGAAGCAGATGCCGATGTACGCCGGACTGTTCCTCATCGCCGCGTTGTCTTCCATGGGACTGCCGGCACTCAATGGATTCATCGGCGAGTTCATGATTCTTCTCGGCGTCGCGAATTCCACTGCCTACGGCACGATCGCATTCGCGGTCTTTGCCGCGGTCGGAATCGTCCTTGGTGCCGCATATCTCTTGTGGCTTTATCAGCGCGTGTTCTGGGGACCGTTGGATAATCCCGAAAATGCGACCGTAAAGGACGTTAATCGTCGCGAGCTCGGTCTCATGATCGCGCTGATTGCATTGATGATCTGGCTCGGCATTTATCCGAAACC
>JBQCJC010000248.1:0-9440 GCA_051953135.1 Thermoanaerobaculia bacterium
GCCGGACGACGAAACGGCGATGCGACATCAACCGACTTCGGCATCGAAGTCGCGCAGAGCATTGACCTGCCACAACGACGCCGTGCACGCATCGATGCAGTGAACGCAATCGTGCGACAGGAAGAACAGCGCGCGGCCGAAGTCGAGCGCGAAACATTGCGCGATGTCGCGTCGGCGTTTCTACGCGCACTCGAAGCGCGCGAGCGCGCGGAGTCACTCGCGAGTGCCAAACATCTCGCGGAAGAAGCGCTGCGCATCGCCGAGCGTCGGTACGCCGCGGGTGACGTCGCACAACTCGACGTGAATCTCGCACGCACCGCCGTCGCACGCGCGGAAGCAGAAGTGCGCACGGCGAACGTGGAGCTCGTCGCGAGCGCAACGCGGTTGCAGGTGCTGCTCGGCGTGAGCGAGCCACTCACGATCGCTGGCTCGTTGCGTGAGGTCGCGAGCATCGACGTCGCGTCAGCAAACGATCGCGCCGACGTGCGCTTGCTCGATGCGGAGATCGTGGAAGCCGAGGCGGAGCAGCGCAATGCGCGCACGCTGCGCTGGCCTAACTTCGATCTGCGCGCCGCCTATCGAAACGAAGAACGCGATCGCATTTTCCTCGGCGGCATCGGCCTCTCGCTGCCGATCTTCCATCGTGGCCAGGATGCGATCGCGATCACAAATGCGCGCATCGCACGATTGCGCATGGAGCGCGAAGCACTGACACACGCGATCGATGTGGATGTTCGCGGTGCACGCGCGTCGTACGACGCGCTGCGAACAGCGGCGTCGGAGTACGAACGAACCGTGTTGCCGCTGATCGACGAAAACGAGCGGCTCGCACTCGAAAGCTACGACGTCGGACAGATCGGGCTCGCCGATCTGCTCGTCGTGCGACGTGATGCGCTCGATGCGCGTCGTGCCTTCCTCGAGTTGCTCATCGACACGCGTCTCGCCGAAGTCGAGCTGCGCGCGAAAGCGGGAGTCTGGAAATGAACTGGCGAATTCTTCTTCTCATCGCGGCGCTGCTCGCCGCGCTCGCGTGCTCGAAACAGGAAGCCGAAGGCGAGCATCACGATGATGACACACGCGCGACCGAAGCGCACGCCGCGCGGCCGTCGAACAGTCTCGAAGTCGAAGAAACGATGCTGCGCGATCTGCACCTGACCACGACGAAAGTCGAACAGCGTCCCGGCGGTGAAGGCGTGAGCGTCGTCGGTGAGTTGCAAGCCGATCAATCGCGCTACGCCGAAGTTGGCTCGCCGGTGACCGCGCGCGTCGTGCGATTGCTCGCGGCGCCGGGACAACAAGTGCGCCGCGGACAAGTGCTCGCGGAAGCGCAGAGCGTGGAGCTCGGACGCGCGCAGGCCGAGTACGAAGCCGCGCAGGCGCGAGTCACCGTTGCGCGTGCCGCTCTTGATCGCAAACGCGTGCTCGCGGATCGCATCGTGCCGCGACGTGAAGTCGAAGAAGCTGAAGCGAATCTCGCCGCGGCGCAGGCGGAATTGCGTGCAGCCGGTGCTGCGCTGCAGGCGTTAGGCGCGACACCAACGCGCGGCGGTGATGCATCGCGGCTTCCACTCATCGCTCCCATCAACGGAACCGTTATCGATCGCAACGTCGTCCTCGGCCAGATGATCGATCCCGAGCTCGTCGCGTTTCGCATCGGCGATCTCGACGTTCTCTGGCTCGTCGCGCACGTATTCGAACGCGACGCCGTGCGCGTCGCTATCGGCACGCCCGCGCGCATCACGCTCGCCGCGTTTCCGGGACAAACCTTCACCGGCCGCGTGACGTACGTCGGTCGTCAGGTCGAAGCGGAATCACGCACGATTCCGGTGCGCGTCGAGCTGGCAAATCCGCAGGGATCACTGCGTCCCGGCATGTCCGCGAGCGCGTGGCTGCAAGTCTCCAACGCGGGACAGAACGTCGTCACCGTTCCGGTTGCGGCATTGCAGCGCGTTCGCGATCAATGGGTCGTGTTCGTGCCGAAGAGCGAGCGTGTGTTCGAGATTCGCAACGTCGGACGCGGACGCGATCTGCAGGGTGAAGTCGAAGTGCTCGGCGGATTGCAGCCCGGTGAGACCGTCGTCATCGACGGCGCGTTTCTTCTGAAGGCCGAAGCGGAGAAGGCCGAAGGCGGCGGTGATCATCATGATCATTGAGCGCATCATCCGCGGCTCGTTCGCGAAGCCGGTCGTTGCGCTGCTGCTCATCGTCGCCGGATCGATCATCGGCGCGCTGGGACTGCGCGACCTGCGTCGCGATGTGTTTCCCGATCTCTCCGCGCCGGTGTTCAACGTGATCGTGCAAAACCCGGCGATGGGTGCCGAGGAGTTGGAGACGGCGATTGCGATTCCGATGGAGGTTGCGCTCAGCGGATTGCCCAGCGTGCGCCGCATTCGATCGAATTCACAACTCGGCGTTGCCAGCACCACGATCGAATTCGAACCCGACGCCGATTACTACCGCGCGCGCCAACTCGTTGCCGAACGCGTCGCGCAAGTATCGATCGATCTTCCGCCCGGTACCGATGCGCCACTCGTCTCGAGTCTCACCGGACGTCTCAACGAAATCTTCGAATTCACGCTCGAAGCAGAACCGGGCGTGATGGATCAGATGACGCTTCGCGATCTCGCCGAGTTCGACGTGAAGAATCGTCTGCTCGCCGTGCCCGGTGTCGCGGCAGTTGAACGACTCGGCGGATACCTGCGTCAGTTCCAGGTGCAACTCGATCCGAATCGCATGTCCGCGCGCGGCGTGACACTCGATGAAGTCATGCACGCCGTCGAGAGCGCGAACAAAAACGCGTCCGGCGGATTCGTCGTGCAAGGCCCGATGGAGTGGAACGTGCGCGCGATCGGCATGGCGCAATCGATCGCCGATTTGCGCGCGA
Organism: Thermoanaerobaculia bacterium; assembly: GCA_051953135.1. Lineage (GTDB taxonomy): Bacteria > Acidobacteriota > Thermoanaerobaculia > Gp7-AA8 > Gp7-AA8 > QHVT01. Next base: position 2,885 of record JBQCJC010000248.1, read on the forward strand.
CCGTCGTTGCGGTTCGCGGCACGACGCCTGTGTTGCTCGGCGATGTTGCCGATGTGCGTGAAGCGCCCGCGGTGCGGCGAGGCATCGCGCATCGACTCAAAGGCGAAGTCGTGAGTTGTCGCATCTCGAAGCAGTTCGATGCCGACACCGTGAAAGTCGCGAACGGCGTGCGACAGGCATTCGCAGAATTGCAGAAGAGCCTTCCGAAAGGCGTGCAACTGCGCATCGTGTACGACCAGTCAGAGCTCGTGCAGTCATCGCTCTCCGGTGTCGGCCGCGCGGTGCTCCTCGGCGCGTTCTTCGTCGTGCTCGTCCTCTTCGCGCTTCTCGGCGACCTTCGCGCGGCCGTCCTCGTCACGTTCACGATTCCGCTGTCGCTTGGTCTCGCCGGCATCCTGTTGCGCGAGGCGAACGTCGGCATCAACACCATGACGTTGGGCGGACTCGCGATCGCGGTCGGCCTGCTCGTCGATGCCGCGATCATCGTCACCGAGAACGTCGTGCATCGATTGACGCAGCGACGCGGCGAAGAGCGCATGAAGACCGCGCTTGCAGCGTCGATCGAAGTCGGACGTCCGATCACCTTCGCGACGCTCATCGTCATCGCGGTCTTCACGCCGCTGTTCGCGATGAGCGGCATCGAAGGCCGCATGTACAAACCGCTTGCGGCCGCGGTGATCGCGGCCGTTGCCGCATCACTCGTACTCGCGCTGACGCTCGTGCCGATCGCAGCGGGTTGGATGCTGCGATCGCGCGCGGAAGGAAAAGAAGACGTTCGCATCATTCGCGCGATCAAAAAACGTTATGCACCGATGCTCGATTGGTGCATGGCGCACGCGGGTCTCGTGCGCGTGTTGACGCTGGCGATCACGATTCCGGCGCTTGCACTCGCATTCGCCGTCGGCAGCGACTTCATGCCGCAACTCGATGAAGGCGCGTTTCTCGTGCAGACCATTCTTCCATCCGAGGCGTCGCTGGATGAAGTTGATCGATTGAATCATCGCGTCGAAGATTTGTTTCGCACGATTCCTGAAGTCGAAGACGTCGTGCGACGCACCGGACGCGCGGAGCGAACCGAAGATCCGATGCCGCACACGATTTCCGACGTGCTCGTCGTGCTGAAGAAAGATCGCACGCGCGGTCTCGACGAAATCGAGCGCGACATGCGCGTGAAAACGGAGAATGTGCCGGGCGTTTCGATTCTCTTCACCACGCCGCTCGGCATGCGCATCGACGAAGGACTCGGCGGCACGCCCGCGGATCTTTCGGTCCGCATCTTCGGCCCCGATCTCAACACGCTCACCGCGCTCGGCGAGCAGGCGAAGTCGATCATGAGCCGCATCGACGGCATCGCCGATCTTCGTGTCGAACGCATGACCGGACTGCCGCAGTTGCGCATTGAAGTCGATCGCGCCGCGACTGCGCGCGTTGGTCTCACACCTGGCGATGTGATCGACGCGATTCGCATCGGCATGGTGGGCGAAGAAGCATCGAGCGTGTGGATCGGGCAGCGCAACTACGATCTCGTCGTGCGTCTGCAGGACGATGCGCGCAACGACGTCGAGTCGATCGGCTCGCTGCTCATCGATGGTCACGACGGCTCGCGCATTCCGTTGAATCAACTCGCGACGATCACCAAGACGTTCGGCCCCGGTGCGATTCGGCGTGAAGCAGGAAGCCGTCGCATCGCCGTCGAATCGAGCGTCGAAGGTCGCGACCTCGGCGGCGCCGCACGCGATGTGCGCGAGCGTCTCGAGCGCGATTTGAAATTGCCCGCCGGCTACTTCGTGAATGTCGGCGGTCGCGTCGAGAGTCAGGAGCGAGCGACGCGCTCGCTGCTCATCGCCATCGCCATCGCCGTCTTCGCCGTGTTCATCCTGCTCTATCTCGCACTCGGCTCGACCGCGGAAGCGCTCGTGATTCTCGCGACGCTCCCCGATGCATTCGTCGGCGGCATTCTCGCGCTGCTCATCGCGGGTGAGAGTTGGAACGTCTCGTCGCTCGTGGGATTGATTGGATTGTTCGGCATTGCCGTGCAGAACGGACTCGTGCTCATCGCGCAGGTGAAAGGATTGATGTCCGATGGCGCGTCGTTCGATGACGCGTTGCGCGAAGCGAGCATTGGTCGCGTGCGACCGAAGCTCATGACCGCATGCACCGCCATCCTCGGATTGCTGCCGCTGCTCGTGCTGCGTTTGCACGGCACCGAGATCGAACGCCCGCTCGCGATCGTGATGATCGGCGGCCTCGTGACGTCAACGCTCTTCACGCTCTTCGCGCTGCCGACGTTCTACGCATTCGTGTATCGCTGGCAGGAGCGATTGCGGTTGCGGCGCACGTAAAATCGTCAGGTGATCGCTCGATGACGATTCGAGCGATCACCGCATTCGTGTTCATGATCTTCGAGGCGTTTCGACAGTCTTTACGTGAGCCGCGTTTGTTGTTTCTGAGCGCGCGCATGACCGCGTGGGTGATTTTCGTTTCGATCGTCGCGCGCTTCGTTTCGTTGACCACGATCTATCGCATCACCGAGACGCGACGTCGGTGGCGCGCTTCGCGATTCCTTCCGCCGGAAGAGCTCGCGCGTTGCGTGGAGCGCGTGTTTCACGCGGGCCTCGTGAAAGATGGTTCGTGTTGGAAGCGCGCCGCGGTGCTGCGCCGCTACCTGCAGCTCAACGGGATTGAGACTGACGTGGTCTTCGGCGTACGGCCGAATGATGGAACGGCGCTTGCGGGTCACGCGTGGCTCGAGCGCGACGGCGAGCCATTCCTCGAGCGCGAAGCGCCGCAGTACGTCGTGACGTTTCGTTATCCGTTGCGCTGATTACGGCGTCGACTTTGGCATCTCGAACGGCCGCTCGATCACGAAGCGAACCGGTGTCACGCGAAACGTCGCGAGATCGAGTCGCTGATACAACTTCACCGACGACGGAAGCGCCTTCAGCACCTGATCGAGCGTCGCGTCTGCAAGCGAGATGTTGACGAGCTCACCGGGCATGCCGATCAACTCGACCGGCAGGCCGAGGACTTCGGCGATGCGGGCGACGACGACGGTGACGTCTTCGCTGCGCGCGTAGACGCGCATGAGCCCATTGTGCGACGTCACCTCGAGCTTTCCCTTCAGCGGATCGATCGCCGGATCCTCGGTGTTCCCGTAGAACATCATGATCTCGGACGTGCGCTTCGAGAGCTTCTCGAGCGAAGGCGCCGTCTCCCCCGCGGTGCGCAGATAAATCGTCTGAATCTCCGTCTTCCCGTTGCCGCCGGTGACGATGCCGTCGAGATACGCCTGCGGTGCAAGCTCGCGGAGCGTCAGATCGAGCGGCTGCTCGTCGAGTTCCGTCGTGACGCGCAGCTTCCGCGCGTTCGCGCTCACATCCACCGTCGTCTTCAACTCTTTCGCGAGACGTTCCGCAACTTCACTCAGCGGCGCATCGGAAGCCGTGAGCGTCACGAGCGGCAAGCCGCTGGCTGCCTGAGTTACGACGACGTTCAACGGCTTCTTCTTTTTCGCCGCCTGTGCGCTCAACGGAACGAGCACGAGCAGGAGAATCGCGAATGCGGTACGGAGTTTCATGGTGTTGGGATCCTTACGACGTGGCAACGAGACGATGCGCTTTCAGATGCTCGAGCACCTGATCGATGCTCTTTTCCGCGTCCTCGTCGGTGACGTCGTAGATCGCGGTGAAGCTGCCGACGATGTCGGCTTTCGAACGGCCGTCTGCGAGCGCTCGCCAGATCATGGTCGCGGTTTCGTTGAGTTGGTAGTCACGCTTGGTGTTGAGATCGACGAGCACGCTCTCGCCGCCATCGAATTCTGTGACGACCACGTGCGCGTGAGGTATCGGAAGCGATGCAGTCATGTGCGCGCAGTTTACTTTCACGCGGACTGCCACGGAGTCTTCGCGAATGTGTGCAGACAGAACAGACAGGGAGAGCCGACGCGAAGATCGACGTCCGAACCGTGCGCGGCCATTTCGCGCAGAGCCGATGCGCGTCGCACAACCTGCTCGGCCGCGAGTTGATGCGCGCGCGAATACGCCGTGGTGAAACTCTCGACGTTGAGATCCGCGACGACATCGGATTGTTCGGCGGCGTTGCGAAATCCGGAGAGATTGCAGCACAGCGAAAGCCGGCCCTGATAGTCGACGCTGAAACTCGCGCCCTGCAATGGCGCGCATGGCGGAGCGGGATCGGTGTTCATGTACCCGACATCCAGCGCGACCGGCATCTTCAGAATCTGATGCAGCAGCGCGATCTCCTGCTCCGCGTATTTGCGTTCTTCGGCACTCATTGCCGATTCGCTTTCGACTTCACCAGACGTCGGCAGGATGTGCGAGAAGTGCAGCGCCTGTGCGCCCATGCGCGCGGCGAGCAGCGCGATGTCCTGAATCTGCGGAACGATGTCGCGGCGAATGACGGTTTTGAGGGAGAACGGAACTCCGCCCATGCGGCAGCGCGTGAATGCGCGAACGACTCGGTCGAACGATCCCGCACCGCGCCAGTGATCGTGTGCTTCGCGTGATGCGCCGTCGATGCTAAATGCGACGACGCTCACTGCCGCGCGATGCGCATCGATCACCGGCCACACGCGATCGAAATGCCAGCCGTTTGTGACGAAGCCCGCGCGCATCCCTTCCGCGCCGACGGTCGCGAGCACCTCTCCGAACTTCGGATGCAGCGTTGGCTCGCCGCCGGTGAATGACACGTGGCTCACCCCCGCGGCGTTGCGCGCGTCGCGCAGAATGCGTTGCAGCAACTCGATCGGAAAGAAACGTGCGCGCGTGTTGTAGAGCGCTTCGTCATCACGCAGACAGTAGCTGCAATGCAGATTGCAGATGTTCGTCAGCTCGATGACGATGCGGCGCGGCGAGTCCTCGCGCTGCGGAAGCTCGACGTCGAAACTCATTGCGTCCTCATCGTCATCAACGGCTCGAACAGCGCGCGTGCGGCATTGGCGTCGTAGAGAAGATCGGTGCCGGCCAGCAGCGTGTACGACGTGCATTGTCTGGCCAGATGTGCGATTGCGTTGAGGTGCGGTCGCGCGACAGCCGTGTCGTACGTGGCCCACGGGCACATCTTCAACAGTTGCGCGAGTGCTTCCGGCGCCGCCAGCGGCCGCAATTCTGTTTCCGCGCGATCCGTGATGACTGGGAAAACCAGAACGCTTGGCGTGCACGAAGCCGCGAATTGTCCCGGGAACAACACCGCGGGATCGATGCGACGTTTGTCGGGCTCGAATGCGTTGGGCTCGCGCGTCGCTTCTTCGAGATGCGGCACCGCGCACGCGTCGAGTGTTTTTTCGGTCGCCGCAAATACGCGGCGAAATGCAAATGCCTCCGCGAGTGGTGAATCGTCGCGAATCAACACGAGATCGTCCGCAACATTCGACCAGCCAGACGCGGTGAGACGCATTGCCAGTGTGGTTTTGCCGCTTCCCGATGCGCCGGCGATGAGCAGTCCGTTGCCTGCTGGCGAAACGACTGCCGCGGCGTGCAATTCATAAAGCCCGCACTGTCGAAGTGCGGCCTGCGTCGCGTAGAACAGCAATCGCGCGAAGGCCACCGAATCTTGCGCGGTTTCATCGCCGATCCAGACTGCGATGCGCCGTGACGCGAGTGGATGAACGTTCATCCACGAATCGCTCGTCGAGAGATACCAATTCGCATCCTCGGAAAAGCACTCGCCGTGATGAACGAGAAAATCGGCGGGACGCTGCGGGATTCGTGGCGGCGCTTCTCGCGACAACTCGATCGTGAACGCGGACAACGGTTCATGATCAAGAGGTGTGAAGTGCCAGCCGTCGACGATTCGTGCGACTCTGCCGGCCGTCTCGCTGTCTGCGCACGCGAAGGTCACGTGCTGACCGGCGACCGTGTAACTCCGGCAGGATGCTGCAACGAGTGGGACTGACATGCCGGCCGTTCGAATCAACGCAAGCTAACATGCGCCTGAAATGTGGGTCAACGGGACGAAACGCATGGGATCGGCATCGCGTTGATACACTGCGTGGCTGTTGATGAACGCAATGACCAGTCGCTGGACGACGAAGTCTGTCATCGCGGCCGCGTTCTTTGTTATCTTCCTGTTGCTGCAAATCGGAGTGCCACTCGTGCGCTTGTGGGCGCCGCGTCCCGCGCGATTCGCGTGGCACATGTTCACGACGAATCCAAAGCGCGTTCGCTACATGCTGCAAATGAACGACGGCACGAGCAAGGCTGTCGATCTCGGTCGATACGTCGGCCTCTCGCGCGGCGAAGTGAATCTCGAGAACGCGCTGCCTGCGCATCTCTGCCGAGTCGTTCCTGATCTCGCCGCGGTGCAGATCACGAAAGCCGATTCCAAACAATCGCGAGTCTATCGATGCCGTTGATGACGTTGCTCCACCGCGTGATTCATGCGCGGACCAGCGCGTATGCGTCTGCGATCGCGCGAATGCTCATCGGATGCAATGCGATGCTTGCGGGATTCGAAACGTGGCGAATGCTGCCGCGTGTGCTCGCGCCGCTTGTGGTTCGCCTGCCGTTTCTCTCGTGGATTCCGGTGTTGCCGGCGA
>JBQCJC010000249.1:0-19426 GCA_051953135.1 Thermoanaerobaculia bacterium
GTGTGCGGATTGTGGCAGGTCGAACAACCCTGCTTCAGTGCCTTATGCGCGGTCGGCGATTCCGCCGCGGCTTTCACTGCACTGTGGCAGCGATAGCAAAGATCCGTCACCGACTTCGCCTGTAACGACTCCGGCTTCGGCGCGGAACCCGTGTGACAACGCGTGCAACCCGTAAATGCCGCGTGCGGCCGGGAGCGAATCAAATGGGGCTGCGACGATCCATGAGGATTGTGGCAGGACACACAATCGAGTTTCGACGGCGTGAAGTTCTTATGCGCCTTTGCCAGCGCCGCGTCATTCGGATCATGACAATCGCGACACAACGCACCGGCGTCCTTCACTAACAATGCAGCGCGATCGCTCGCGTGCGGCGAGTGGCACGTGTCGCAATCACCACTTGCAAACGGCGCGTGCACAGACGCCGCGGATTGCAGTTTCTTGATCGGACCGTGGCATGTGAAGCAAAGCTTGTCGCCCTTCTCGAGCAGACCCTTGTCATTGTCGGCCGTATGCGCGCCGTGACAGCTCACGCACTTCCCGGTACGCACCGGCTCATGCACGACAGGACGAATGAGCTCCTTCGCCATTTCCTTATGGCAGCTCGTGCACAACACCGTTCCGCCGTGACGCACGAGATGTTGGTTTCGCGCCGCGTGTGGCGTATGGCAGGCCGTGCAGTCGCCCTTCTTCGCCGGCTCGTGAATCCATTTCGCTTTCTGGAACCGTTCCGGAAAATCGCCGTGACACGTTTCACAGAGCGCGAATCCGCTCGCGGTCGTCGTCGCTTGTGCGCCTGGTTTTGCCGCCGGTTCGTGACACGATCCACAATCGCGCTCGAAGAATGGCGGATGCGCGAACGCATTGAACAAGCCCTTCTTCTGTGAGACGTGCGGATCGTGGCACGTCGTGCAATCGGCCTTCGCGAGCGAATAATTGTTGTGCGCCGCGATCATCGTCTCGCTTTTGATGTCGTGACAATCGCCGCACAACTGCGCCACCGGCTTACTGAGCAACGACGGCGAATCCGAAACGTGGCCACTATGGCACGACGTGCATTTTCCTTCTGCCACCGGCTGGTGCACGCGCGCGCCCGCTTTCGTCAATCGAGCGGCGAGATCGGTATGGCAGCCGTAGCAGACATCGCGAGCAATGCTCTTCAGATACGCCGGATGCGAGGAGCCATGCGCGTCATGGCAGCTTTCGCACGAACCCGCAAGCACCGGCGGATGGACGGACTTCCCTTTCGCCAGCGAGGCCTGCACATCGTCATGACATTGATTACAGAGAACCGCGGTCTTGTCCTTGAGCAGAAGATTGCGATCCGTCGAATGCGGCGCGTGGCACGTCGAGCACTCACCCGAAGCCACGGGTCCGTGCAAATTCGCGCCGCGCACCTGGACCAATCGCGCATGGCACGTCAGACAGAGTTTATCCGGCGCGGCATTGAGCAATTTGCCATTCGACGATGCGTGTGGATTGTGGCAGGCCGCACAATCACCGGCCGCCACCGGCGTATGCACGAAGGTCCTCGTGAATTCTTCGCTCTTGTCCGAGTGGCAGGTCATGCACGTATCGCGCACGTTGTTGGCGAGGAGCTTCGGATTGGCGCTTCCGTGCGGCTTATGGCAGGAATCGCATCCGCCATCGAGTGCAGGATGAACGTCGGCCGACGCACGCCACGCCTTCGTTTTTTCCGCGTGGCAGGTATTGCACAATGCCTCACCCTCGGCCTTCAATAATTTCCCGGCCGGCGCACTGTGCGGCGCGTGACAGGACGAGCAATCACCATCCGCGACCGGTTTATGCTGCGACGCGAGTTTCAAATCCGCATCAACACTGTCGTGACAGCCGGTACAGAGCGCCTTTTGATTGGTGTTCAGTAATCCCTTGTAAATCGAATTGTGCGGCGCATGGCACGTCGTACAGGTGCCATCTTTGAAGATGGCGTGGACGTTCTTATCCTTCTTCGCTTCTTCTTCCTTGTCGCCGTGACACGTGAAGCAGAGCGCCGGATCCTCCTGCGCCAACTGCGGTTTCTTCGATTCCGATGCCGGCTTATGGCAACTCGTGCAATCGGGCATCGCGCCATGCACGGTCCCGGCTAATAGTCCTTTATCCGATGCGCCATGCGGCGAGTGGCAGGTCGTGCAATTCTGATCGACAACATAACCGCTGTGCTGCGGAACCGGACCACGACCTCCGGCCCTATGACACGTTGCACAGAGATCCGGTGGAAGTTTTGTCAGGCGGCGCTCATTCGCGCCCGCATGCGCGTCATGACAATTGAGGCAACTCTCCGCCGCGGCTTGATGCATCCGCGCCGCGGTGAATTTCTTCGCATCGTGACACGTGAAGCAAAGCTGATTGCCAGCGGCCTTCAATAAATGCGATTGATCGCTCGAATGCGGGTCATGACAACTCGTGCATTTCCCCTGTGAAACGGGGCTATGGACGTGAGCGGCCTTGAATTTCTTTTCCTGGTCGCTGTGGCACGAGTAACAGAGTCCCGGCTGTTCCTGCTGCAACACGAGCGTTCCGACGATGCCGTGGCGTTTGTGACAGGTTTCGCAGCCATTCGCGTCCTGAAACGGAGCGTGCACAACCTTCTTTTGCTGTTGCTGCAGAAAGGGTTGATGACACTCAGTACACGCTTTCGCGGCCAGACGCCGCTTGAGCGGCGGGCCGGCGATCGCAATCGGCGCGAGCCACAATAAAACGATTGCCAGAAACGGCGCGGCAGCGCGCCGCGGGAAGGTCGCGGATTTCATCAAAGCTCCGTAGGACGAGTGGGCCTGCCAGTCCCCATGCGCCGCACATTAGCCGCGCCGCTCCGTTGCAACACATGGTTCCGTGCACTCCTCGTCGTGACCGGTGTCACGCGGTCTGGTGACTCCAGACTGCGTGTTTTTCCCCACCTCGATCTAACGTTCGATGAGATGTCGAGACGTGCCGAGGTGCTGCAGAAATTGGGGAAGTGGTCGCGGGACTGGCGCGTCCGCGTTCTCGTCCCTGTACTGCTCATCAACCTCGCGGCGTTCGGCGGCCTTTATTGGCTGATGTACCACTACGCGCTCGAAAACCTGGTCAACACCCACAAATTTGGCGCGACCATGCTCCTCGATCAGATCGAGCTCGAGATGCGCGATCTGCAGGTCGCACACAATCGCACATTGCTCAGTGACCGCCTCGCGAGGCACGCATCGGCGCGCGATTTATTGAGCATCAACATCTACAGCGCCGACGGTCAGCCGATCGTCTGGACGCGCGGCACGCCTAAACCGCACGAGCTTGCGCAATTGCGCGCCGTCCTGGTGCAACCGAATCATCCGACGATGTGGGTAACGCCCGGCGACAAGCCGAATTTGTTCGGCGTGCGCGGTGTGCGCAACGGGCCGACATGCATGCAATGCCACGGACAACAAACCGTCCTCGGCGCGATTCAACTCGGCGTCGACATGACCCGTCCGATTTACGAAGCCCAGACTCGCGTGCGGCGCAATTTCGTCATGGCCGGCGCCGCATGGCTCGCGTTACTGGCATTGATGTTCTGGACCGGCGGCGTCGTCATTGGACGCCCGATCGCCGCGATGGAGAAATCGATCAAAGCGGCCGGTATTGAAGGCGATACCGTCAAGAAGCACGACCTGCAGGCGCTCGCAAATCGCGTCCACGATTCATTGTGGGGATTAATTCGTGCTCAACGGCAGCGCGATGAAGATATTGCGCGGCACATGGCGCGCGCCGAGCAACTCGCATCATTAGGACAACTAGCCGCGGGCCTGACACACGAGATCAAAAACCCGCTTGCCGGCGTATCGGCCGCATTGGAAATCCTGCGCGACGAAGTCGATGACGATCGCACGATCTACGACCAGATGCTGTCGGAATTGCGGCGCGTATCCGGCACGGTCGATTCTTTACTACGACTGGCAAAGCCGCAGCCACCACAACGTACCGACGTCGATTTAACGCGACTCGCGCGCGAGGTCACATCGCTCTTTGCCGCGCGATTACGCCGACAAGGCGTGCAGCTCGAGCTCGAAATTCCGGATCAGGTTCCGACGCTGCAACTCGACTCCGGATTGATGGTGCAGCTACTGATGAATTTATTGACGAACGCGATGCAGGCAACCGATCGCGGCGGCGTCATTAAGGTTTTAGTGGCGCCGTTTCCGCGACACGATGGCGTCGTCTTCGCCGTGTCGGATACAGGCCGCGGCATTGAGACCGATCATCTCGAACGGATCTTCGATCCGTTTTTCACCACCAAGGAAGAAGGCACGGGGCTCGGGCTGCCGATCTGCAAGCAGATCGTCGATCAGCATGGCGGCACGATTCGCATCGAGTCCGAAATCGGCAAAGGCACGCGCGTGATGGTCCTGCTCCCCGATCCGCGCGCCGCACAGGAGATCGAAACCGATGGCGCTGCTACTGCTCGTTGAAGACGAACAATTACTGCGATGGGCATTGCGCACGCGCCTGGTGCGCGCCGGCCACGTCGTGCATGAAGCGGCGACACTAGCCGAGGCGGAGACGCGGTTGCGGGAGCACCGGCCTCAGGTTGTGATCCTCGACGTGCATTTACCGGACGGCAACGGCATCGATTTCTTTGCGGCGCAGCGAGACAAACTCGCGGACAGTGTCGTGCTCGTTTTTACCGCCGATGGCTCTGTCGACGATGCCGTGCGCGCAATGAAGTTAGGCGCGGCCGATTTCTTGTCGAAGCCGGTCGATCACGAAGAATTACTGCGCATGGTCGATAAGGCGGCCGCGCGTCATCGCGATAATCTCGAAGTCGAAGTCTCGCGGCGCGCACGCGAAAAACAGGCGCGCACCAAAGTCATTGCGGACTCGCCTGCCATGAAAAACGTGTTACGGCTGGCGACGCAGGTGGCATCGGCGGGATCGACAACGGTATTAATCCACGGCGAAACAGGCGCGGGAAAAGAAGTTCTCGCGCGATTCATTCATTCGGCCTCGCCGCGTGCGTCCGCGCCGATTCAGGCACTCAATTGCGCGGCCATCCCCGAACATCTCGTCGAGAGCGAATTGTTTGGTTATGAGAAGGGCGCGTTTACCGACGCGAAGAATTCGCGTAAGGGATTATTCGAGCTCGCGGACGGCGGAACCGTTGTCCTCGATGAGATCGGCGAAATCCCGCTCGCATTACAGGCGAAATTGCTGCGATTTCTCGAAGAACGCACGTTTCGCCGCCTGGGCGCTACGCGCGAAATCGCCGTCGACGTACGCGTACTGGCGATGACGAATCGCTCGCTGCGCGATGAAGTCGCGCGCGGTAATTTCCGCGAAGATCTTTATCACCGCTTACACGTGTTTCCGATTCAAATCCCGCCACTACGACAACGGCCCGAGGATATTCTGCCGATGGCGCTGGATTTCGTGAAATCGTTTTCCGCCAATCTCGGCAAACACTTCATGGGGTTATCGGACGAATTTCGCCAGCGATTGCTCGCGCATCCCTGGCCCGGAAACGTCCGTGAACTGCGCAATCTCATCGAACGCGCGGTCATTCTCGAAGAAGGCGACGTCCTGACCGGACGTTCGCTCGCATTGATTCCTGGCGAAACGGAATCGCTGCAGCCCACGACAATCGACAAGGACGAAATCGTGCCGCTGGATGAAATCGAGTTCATCATGGTGCAGCGCGCATTGCGCGCGGCCCGTGGAAATCAATCCCAGGCCGCGCGTTTATTACAGGTTTCCCGCGATCAATTGCGCTATCGCGTCAAGCGATATCGCGATCTCGGGAAATTACCGAGCGACTTAATCCTCGACGACGCCGCGAGTTAGAACCGTTCGAAGAACGTCTCGATCGGCCCGAATCCTTCTACGGGAACGGCGCGCATTCGTAAGCCGAATGCAGAAATCCCGTTCAATACGCGATTTGAGAACGTGCCGCTGATCAGGCGAGAGCTTCCGTCGTCGAAGCTGGCGCGCGCGGTGAATTCCGCGCCCTTGAGCACGATCGCATTTAGCACCGCGACTCGGCCCATTTCCACGTAATTCCCGCGCAATGCGCCGTCTGCGGCAAGCTCCAGTACGAGTCCATAAGACTCGGCCGGGCCTCGGTAGCTGCCAGTGACACTCGCCGCCGGCGCCGCGACCTGTTCGAAGCGTTTATCTTTGTGTTTGGCGGCTTTCTGCTCCTTATCCGCGGCAAACACCGGCGTGACTAACAGGAGTATCAGCACAGCAGTCCATGTGCGCATGACCAGTTCCTCCACAGGTCAATACGCCGGACCTCGCGCGTGGTTTGCGAATCGCCAAAGATGTAACAACGAAACCTGGCGACGAGGCTGCTTCCGCTGGCACATGACGTGATGTCGTTACCGGTATGACCGGGATGCTCATCGCGCTCGTCGCCGTTTTCGTTGCCTTCGCCGTACTCATGGCGGTCTGGTCGCGCTGGCGGCGGCAAATGGGCGGCGGCTGGGGGCCGTCGGAAATGAGCGACGGGCACATGACCACGACTCCGACCGGATATCCTGAAGAGATGAAAGGCGAAGGAAAGGTCATCGGTCCGAGCGACAATGCCGGATCTTAGTCGTGCATGTATCGCGTTACGTGTCACTCGTGCGGCCAACCGTTCGACGCATTGAAGGCCGCGGATTGCAGTTGCGCGCAACCGGAGCGCAGCGTGCGTTGTCCGCATTGCGGAACGTGCTTCTGTAGCAATGACGCGCAGCTCGAGACGTTCTGGGCCGAGGCACCGCCGGAAATGCGTGCGCGCCGGCGAGCGACTTCCACATCGACGATGTCCGAGGACGTGCTCAAGCGACCGCTGGTCATGTTCGCCGACGATGATCGGGTCGGACGCGCGATCGCATCGCGCCTGATTCAATCCCTCGGCTTCGGCGTAGTCCTGGCCGTGAACGGCGAGGACGCGCTCGACAAAGCGCGCGAGCATCGCCCGGAATTGATCATCACCGATGCACTCATGCCGCGACTCGATGGCCGCGAGATGAGCCGGATCATCAAGAGCGAGATTCCGTCGACGAAGGTCGTGGTGATTACGTCGGTATACAAGGACGCGCGCTACAAATACGAGGCGATGAAGGATTTCGCCGTCGACGATTACCTCAGAAAACCGATCAACGAGGACGAGCTGCGCAAGGTGATTCTCAAGTACTTGAAGTGAAGGAACGCTCGCGACATTGCGCGCGTCACAATTGGCGTGAGACGTTTCGCGCTGGTCACTGCACTCGTATTTTTCTTCGTCGGCGATCATCGGCAATCGCTGCACGGCGATTCGATCGTGCTCGTTCCGATCCATGACGTTCCGGCATCGACGCTCGCGTATCTCCAGCGCGAACTGCCGCCGCTCGTGCATCGCAACGTTGTCATCGGGCGCCCCCTTCACGTTCCGCGGAGCGATCGTTACCTCGGCAGTACGATCCTCGCCGCGCTCAAACGTGAGCCGTATGAGAATGCCGATCGCGTGTTAGGCGTGCTCCATGGTGAGGCGTACGCGCCGGGGCTGAATTTCATTTACGGGCAGGCGAAGAAGCCGGGACGCGTGGCGCTGATTGCGCTGTCGCGATTGAAGACGAACGAGAATGCGCTGAAGGTTGCGACGCACGAGCTCGGGCACAGCTACGGCTTCTCGCATTGTGAGAATCGCAAGTGCGTGATGCACTTCGCGAACACGTTTCGGGAGTTGGAGGAGAGCGGGGTTGGGTTTTGTGAGGAGAGGGTGCCGGAATGAAGAAGCGCCTCTAGCCCGCAATCTCGCGCAGACGCCGTTCCACTCGCACGTACTCGCGTTCCAGTTCGCGCACGAGCGCCGCCGCGTCGTCGCCGCCTTTGCGACCGACGGTTTCGAGATCATGACAAAGCTGATGCAACCGCATCGCGCCGACGTTGCCGGATCCGCTCTTCAGCGCGTGCGCGGCATCGGCCATTTCGCTCACATCGTCGCGCGCGAGTGCAGCGCGAATCGCATCAATGCGCACCGGCGCATCCTCGAGGTAGAGGTTCGCAAGATCGCGAATGAACGACTCATCGCCGCCGCCGAGCTCCATCAGCGTCGCAAGCACTGACTCATCGAGCGGCGGCTCTTCCTCGGCCTTCTCCGGCAGGTACTGCGCGAGCACGCGGCCGAGCTCTGATTCGACGATCGGCTTCGACAGGTAGTCGTCCATCCCCGCTTCGAGACAACGATCGCGGTCTCCCGCAAGTGCGTTCGCGGTGAGCGCGACGATCGGCACCTTCGAGCCACGCCGGCGCAATTCACGCGCGGCCGTGAAGCCGTCCATCTCCGGCATCTGCACATCCATCAACACGAGCGCGTATCCACCGCGACTCACCGCTTCGACCGCTTCAACACCATTCGCAACGGCGTCCGCGACGAGGCCGAGTTTCGCGAGCTGACGCACCGCGACTTTCTGATTGACGACGTTGTCTTCCGCGACGAGCACGCGCACATCGGTGCGCAACTCCACGGGTGCTGCAGGCGGCGTATCGACGCGCACCGCGCGTTCGACGGAACCCGCGAGTGCATTCGCGATCGCGTCGAAAAGCGCGGATTGCTTCACCGGCTTGGTGAGACACGCATCAATGCCGACGACGCGCATCATCGCCGGCTCGACGCGATTGGACAGCGACGTGAGGATGATGATGTGCGTCGCGTCGAGCAGTGGATCGCACTTGATCAGCCGCGCGAGGACCATGCCGTCCATCTGCGGCAGGTTCATGTCGGTGATCACGAGGTCGTACGGCTGATTCGCGTTCACGGCGTCGCGCAGTTTCGTCAGCGCCTCCGATCCGTTCGACGCTTCATCGGTGGTCATCTTCCACGCCGAGAGGTTGTGCTCGACGAGGCGGCGATTGGTGGCGTTGTCGTCGACGATGAGGACGCGCGCGTGACGCAGAGAGGTGAGCGAGATTTCGCGCGATTGATCGTCGAGACCATCGAGCAGCGGCAGATCGAACGCAAACGTCGAGCCGCGTTCTTCTTTCGATTCGACGGTCATGGTGCCGCCCATCGCTTCGATGATCTGACGCGAGATCGCGAGCCCGAGACCGGTGCCGCCGAAGCGACGCGTGGTCGACGCATCGGCTTGCATGAACGGCTGGAACAACTGCGGCAGCACATCCTCGGCGATGCCGATGCCGGTGTCGCGCACTTCGAATCGCACGATGAGCGTGTCGCCGCGACGCTCTTTCAAATTGATGTGCACGACAACTTCGCCGCGCGGTGTGAATTTGATCGCGTTGCCGACGAGGTTCGTGAGCACTTGCCGAATGCGGCCGGCATCGCCGCGCACCTGGCGCGGGAGGTTGTGATCGAAGAACGCGCCGAGGGCGAGGCCTTTCTGATGCGCGGACTCGCTGAAGAGATCGACGATCGATTCGATCGCGGGACGCAATTCGAAATCGTGCGGCTCGATCGCGAGCCTGCCGGCTTCGAGCTTCGAGAAATCGAGCACGTCGTTGATGACGGTGAGCAATGCGTCCGCGCTCGTGCGCACGGTGTGCGCGAGGTCGCGCTGATTTTCGTCGAGTCCCGTGTCGAGCAGCAGCCCGCTCATGCCGATGATCGCGTTCATCGGCGTGCGTATCTCGTGACTCATGTTCGCCAGAAATTGCGAGCGCACTTCTGCCGAGCGCACCGCGGCAATGCGCGCTTCTTCCGACGCGTGCGCGAGCTCGCGGCCCATGCGCTGATCGCGACGCACCATGAGATAGACCAATCCGAGCAGGATGAAATCGACGAAACCGCCGGCGAGGAGAAGCGCGCGCGCGTGACGCGTGCGCTCAGCGGTAAGGGCATTTCGTCGCGATAGCAATTCGTTCTCGTGCGCGTCCATCGCGTCGATGATTTCGCGCACGCGCTGCATGCTCGCGCGGCCAATGCCGCGAAGGGTGAGGTCGCGCGCGGTCTCGAATCCTTCGTGCCTGCGGGTCTCGATGGCGTAGCGAACGTACTGGAGCTTCGACTCGATGGCGAGACGCAGAAGCGCGAGGCGCTGGGCCTGTTCGGGATTGTCGGCAACGAGTGACGTGAGGTGATCGAGCTCCCGCGCAATCAACGGGCGCGTGGCGTCAGCGTCTTGCGCGTAATGCTCGAGGCCAGTGATGACGAACGCGCGCTGCGACGTCTCCGCGGTTTCGACGGCGGCGAGGATGTGACGCAATGAGGAGATGACCTGATGCGTGTGCGCCACCGCACGATTCGCTTCGACCAGCGCTTCGGTGCTGCGAAACGACACGACGATGATCGCGAGGACGAGCGCCAGCGCGATCGCGAAGCCGAGAACCACTCGTCGTGACGAACCCATGCGCGATTCGATGCACGGTATCAGGTTGGGATTGCGGCCGCGTTACCTTTCTGCGCGCGCGACTCGACGGCTTCGACGATTGCATCCGCGCGCATCACGGGGAGCCGGCGATCGTAGCCCCACAATCCATCGAGCCATTCGGTGCCGGTGGTCTTCTCCTGCCCTTCTGCGATCATGCGCAGCGCTTCGACGACACCGGGAACGACGAGCGTGTGTCCGCGCGCGTCGCGCGGCGGATTCCACAGCCAGTCCTGATTCGTGCCGAGGTCGGTGCGCGCCTGCGTGAACGTGCGGCCGAGCGCGCGGAGTCGATAGACGACCGCGCGAAGTCCGCACGTGGCAAAGAACGAATACGGTTCGAGCGATGCGAGACGCGCGGCGAATGACGCGTCGTCATCGTGCGTGGTGATCGAGCTCGTGGTGAGATCGCTGACGATCTTCGCGTTCGAGACGATCGCGTGCGGACGCAGATCGATGAAGCCGTGCACGGCGAACTGAAACGCGAGGTAGTCATCGAGTGAGACGCCGAGCTTGTCGTGACCTTCGCGCAGCAGTTGTTGCAGCGAGTCTTCGCTCGTGACGATGTTGCCGAGCGGCGCGATGTAGTAGCCGGTGCGCGCGATGGTGTTGCCGTCACCATCGTTCACGAGAATCGGCGAGCCGAGGGACGTGACGGCGAAGACGGAGTCGAGCACGAACTTCAGCACCGCGAGATGCGCTTCATCACGCGCACCGAACTGGCCGGGATCGATGAGCGGCTTGAGCGTGAGTAACTGTCCCGGTTTTTCCGCGGTGACTAGCGTGTGCAGCTCGCGCGCGAGCACATCGACGTCCCACGATTCGATGTCGCGGAACGTGAGTGGTCGCGAGTTCTCGAGCAGAAAGCGACGCGCGTTGAACGACTCGTCGGGATACTCCTCGATCGCTTCGACGTCGAGCGTGCGCAATCGATGCAGAAGGATCAGCAGCGCGAGCGTATGCAATTCGGCCTGATGCTTCGCGGAGCCGAGATCCTGCAGTGCCATTGGATCGACGCCGCTGAGTTGCGCGTCGACGAGCACCGGCTGGTAGAGAAAATCGAAGACCTGTTTCGAGTTCGCGGTCTCGGTGTAGAAGCAGATGTAGTTCGTGAACCACGGGACGTTGGGATCGTCACCGAGCACGCCGACGCTCGCGAGGACGTGACCGAGCTCGGAGACTGACGCGACTTTCATCGTGCGATAGAGCGCGTCCGCGTTGGCAACGCTGAAGTAGCCGTTCTCGCCGCTGCGAATGACCCACGACGGCCGCAGCGCTTCGCCGCGCTTGAAGTGCAGCGGCTTCGCTTTCGCGACGTTGTCGATCTTCAGTGTCGCGGGCTTGAAGACCTGCACGGATTGTTTGCGCTCGCGCGAGCCGCGAAACAATTCGTGCGGCGCGTTGCGTAGTTTCTCGACGATCGCGCCGTGCAGCGGGATCTCGACGCGCATCTTCACTTCGTCGATGCCGATGGCGGCGGCGGTGACGAGCATGTGCACGCCGCGCTCCGCGTATTTCTGCGTGAGGTGCTCGGCTTCGATGTGTTTGGTGCGAAGGAACTCGTCGCGCGCGGCGTGTGCGAAGCCGAGGCGGATGGCGGTGCTGCCGTCGGGGGTTTCGTCGTACATGCCGCCGACGCCGGTGGTGTGCGCAACGAGCACGCGCGCGCCCCACTCTTTGTCGATCGCGGAGAGGTCGTCGGCGAAGGTGCTTTCGAATGCATCGCGAACGTTGTTGACGAATTCACCGCCGAGGGTGAGCTCGTTTGCGACGATGGCCAGGCCGCCGGTTTGATACGCGATGATGCTCGGCAGAGGAAAGCCGAGGACGACGGAGCGATAGGGCTTGGCGCCGTAATCGCGAAGACGCGTGAGGCGATCCTGCAAAAACGAAGTGATTGGTCGCGACGAGCGCACGTGACGCATGAGTGCATCGCCGATCGTTTCTTTCGACTGCGTGCGATCGACGCCCGCGATCTGCAGAAATTCGTCGACCGCTTTCGCGCGCGATGCGTGATCGGCGCCGGTGACGATCTCGAGTCCCGGCACGGGTTTCATCTCGAATTTCGAGACGGCGATGTAAACGCCTCCGGGCGAGAGGAAGCCGTGCTCGAAGTGGCGCGGCGCGACGTTCGCGCCCCAGCGCGTGCGCGTGAATCGCTTGAGACGCGATTCGAAGGAGTGCACTTCTTCGTCGGAACGGCCGGTGACAATGAGGACCGGCACATCCTCGTGCGATGCGGGCGGCTGGATGCTCATCATCTCTTCGAACATCGCCACCATCTGCAATGCCGCGGCACCGCCGACGGCGCCGGTGCCGCCGATGAGGACGTGGACGTCGCGGTAGTGCTGGCCGGAGCGCGCGGCCGCTACGAGCCGCGGACCGAATCGACTTTTCTTGAAGCGCATGCGAGGCGAAGGATATCCCGGTCAGCGACTGGCGAGACGCAACGTGCAGTCCCAGTCGCGACCGCCGTCATCACAATGAATGGTGAGGTCGATGGGGTCGAGGGAGGTGATGCGCACGCCGTCCCGCGGAATGACGCCGCGCGCGGCGATGACGCTGCGTTTCGGTCCCGCGGCTTCTTTGACGAGATGCGCGAAGCCGCGACCGGTGTCGCAGCTCTGCAAAACGATGGTTGCATCAGGCGCAAGGCGATCGAAGAATTTTTGCAATCGCGCGAGGTCGGTGCGATCGAGGGTGCGCGTGTCGTCGTTCGCAAAGTGCATGGAGTAAGGATCGCCATGCGCGGAGAGGACGAGAAGTTTCGCGCCGTCGATGTCGATGGCGAAAAGGTCGACGTCAGTGGCGATCTGTTCGTGCAGGTCGATGACGTATCGCTGCGCTAACTGTGTGCGCAGTTGTTGCTGATGCTGTGTGTAGAAGATGGGACGAAACCAGGCGCGCTCTCGGGGATAGATGAGGACAGCGCGGTCGCGCGCGTGCGCGGCAAGGGACGCGAGGAGAAGAACAGCGAGCACGATGCGCGCGCGCATTGGAGGAACCGAATTGGACGGAAAGGATTGTAGCGCCGCGAGGGATTCGCGAAAAACGCGTTAGAGGTGAAGGTGTGGGTTTCGCGTGGTGCGCGTTAGGAGCGAAGAGCGCGTTTCGCGAGGTTCGCGTTTCGCGAGGAGGGCGTTTTCTCGTGGTGCACGTTAGAAGCGAAGCTACGGAGCGCCGGCATCTTTGCCGGCCGGGCCGCCGGCATCCTGCCGGCGGTTTTCTTTTTCTGCCCGCGCGGGACGCGGGCGACCCGGCCGGCTTGAAAGCCGGCGCTCCGTTAGACGGCGCTACTTATCGTTCGCCAACTCTACGAACTCATACACATAGTTCCCCGTCCCCAGTGCATCCGAGAACTCGCTGATGAACACGCCCTTGTTGCAAGGCGCGGGGGCACCGCTTCCCGGATTTCCCGTCGTCGAAGCGGCTCGCGTCCAGTTCGTCGACGTGCCGGCCGCACCGCACCCGTTCGTGCGGCGAAGCGCTTCGCCGCCGGCGCTGGCCATCGCCACCGTCGCGCCATCGAGCGTCGTCGCGCCGTTCTTCAGCGTGTACGTTTCGCTGCCGTTGATCTGCGGCATCGCATCCGCCGCATTGATGTACACGACATTCGACGGGAGCGTCACACCCCAGAACGATTCGAACGCCGCCTTCGTCGCGTTGCGCGCGACGATCACGTAACCGCGCGACGGAATCGTCGTGCCCGCGGGGATCGTGTACGTCAGCGTCGCATTCGCCTGCGTGATCGTGTAGCCGCCGATGTTGATCGGCGTGCCGTTCGACACCGTCACATTCACCGTCGACGACGTACCGATGTTGTTCGCCGCGTCGTATGCCTTCGCCACCAGCGCGTGCGACGCATTCGTCGCGCTCGTCGTATCCCAGCTCCACGCGTACGGCGAGCTCGTATCCGTCGACTTGAGCACACCGTCGAGATAGAACTCCACCTTCGTCACGCCGACGTTGTCGCTCGCGTTCGCGGTCACGCTCACCGTTGCCGACACCGTTGCGCCATTGGCCGGCGCGGTGATCGACGCCGTTGGCGCAGTCGTATCCGAAGCCGCGGCGCTGTCGTTGTGAATCTCGATGAACTCGTAGATGAAATTGCCGGTGCCGCTCGCGTCGTAGAACTCGTTTATATTCACACCGCCGCCGCAACCCGCGCCCGCGCCGCTGCCCGCGTTCGCGGACGATTCAACGACCGTGTTCCACGTTGTTCCACAAGGATCGACGCGCTGCAGCGAGCGCGCGGCACTCGCCGGCATCGCGAGCGTCGGACCATCGACCGTCACCAGCGACGCGTTGAGCAGCGAGTACGTTTCATCGCCATTGATCACCGGCATCGCGCCCGCGGAGTTGAGGAACGTGACGTTGCTGCCGAGCGTGCGGCTCCAGAACGTTTCGAACGCGGCCTTGTCGGCCTGACGCGCGATCACGAGATAGCCGTCCGCCGGAATCGTCGTGCCGGCCGGGATCACATACTCGCCTGCCGCATTCGCCTGCGTCACTTTCCAGCCGCCGACATTCGCGGACGTTCCGCCGCCACCGCTGTTGCTCACCGTGACGGTGATCGTCGACGACGTGCCGACGTTATTCGCCGCGTCATACGCCTTCGACACGAGCGTATGCGATGCATTCGATGCCGTGGTCGTGTTCCAGCTCCACGCGTACGGCGAACTCGTGTCGGTCGACGCGAGTGCGCCATCGAGCCAGAACTCGACACGTGTCACGCCGACGTTGTCACTTGCATTCGCGGTGACGTTCGTCGTCGCCGAAACCGTCGCGCCATTCGCCGGCGCGGTGATCGATGTCGTCGGCGCCGTCGTGTCGCCGCCGCCGGCCTGATACGTGATCCACATCGGCGCGGACCACACGTCATGACCGTCGGCCTGCACGGCATGAACGTAGTAGTAGTACGTGCCGCTCGTCAGCGTTTCGTTGATCGTTGCGGACGATGTGTTCGAGTACGTCGCGTACGGCGCCGCGGGAACGCCGCCGCCGATCTGACCGCGCCAGATCTCGAGCGTCGACGTCGATTCCCCATCCGGGTCATACAAATTCGCGACGAGCGTCGCGCCGCCCGCGGAGTTGAAGATGTCCCCCATGATCTTGCCGTTGTTCGTGCGAAACACGAGCTGCGCGTTCGGATCTTCGGTCGCATAGAAGTGACGCGCGCGATGCGCCGCGAGCAGATCGGCTTTCGTGAGCGACGCCGCGAGATACACGGTGCGCGTCGGCAGTGCCATGCCGTAGTTGTTGCAGTGTGAATCGTGATCGGCCGCGGGCGCGAGATGGAAGCCGAGGTTCAGCGCTTCTTTCCAGCGTTGCGAGAAATCGGTCGCGCCGACGTTCGCATTCGCGCAATCGGTCTGCGTCGCGAACGCGAGTCCGCTGCGCACCGCGATGCCCTGCATCGCGTTATCCGCATTTGCGTTGAACGCAAAGTTGTCGAAGTTGCCGGAGCTCGGATGATTGAAGACGCCGAGGGGACCGGCACTCGATGGATTCGCAACCGAGGCCGCGTACAGCGCGAGATAGCCAAAACGCTTCGGCGTGAAGACGTCGAAGTAGCAGTTCGTGCCGGGCGTGCACTCCGCCGTTGCGCCGTTGCAGTTCGTGCACGTTTCCCAACCCATGAGCGTCGGCGTGTCGATCAGCGTGACGTGACCCTGATCGGTGTTCGTGGTGACGCCCCACTCCATTCCGTACAGCGCAACGAACGATCCGTTCACGGTCGCATTCGTCGCCGCGGTGCGTCCATCCTGATACCGCTGCCGAACTTTCGCCTCGGTGACCGGCGGGTTGTTCGTCGCAATCGCGTCCTGGATGAGATGGTTGTGCTCATTCACGACCCAGAAGTCGAGACCGGCGGTGTTGCGCGCGTAGTTGAACACATCGGCCGGCGTGAAGTTGCCGCTGCCATATGCGTTTCCAGAACTGCAGCCGCTGGTCGGCTGTCCGCCGTCGGACCAGTTCGAATGCGCGTGCGTGGAGCCGTAGTAAAAATTGTATGGGAACCCAACTTCCAGCGGCGTGTGCTGCTGCACCTGACACGACGTCGCGTTCGCGCTGACGCGCAATCCGCGCGCTTTCGCCGCGGCAAGCGTGTAGTCGACGATGACGTCATCGCTCGAGCTCGTGGCTTCCTCGGCGTCGAATGCATCGTCGTATCCGTTCGCGATCGGTGCGCGACGGCCGGGCTGCGCGGATTGATAGCGCGCGACGAACGTGTAGCGATACTTGCCGGCGGGCACGAGCTCGCCGCGATCATCACGGCCATCCCACCAGAAGTCGGCGAGCGCCGCGCCTTCGCGGCCGATGAATGTGCGGCCGCCGGTGGTCAGCACGCGCGCGCCGTCTTCGACGCGATCGATGCGCACTTCCCAAAGCGCGTAGCCGATGCGCTTCTCATGCGCGGCGCGCTGATACGAGAGGATGGAGAAGAGCCGCACGCTTCCGAGATCGCCATCGTGCAGCGGTGAAAATTGATAGGCGCTCGATCCGATCGCGGCGATGAAATTCGCATCGCAATCGTCGTAGTCGTCGGCAAAGGTGAACACCGGGATCGCAAACAGACAGAGAACCAAGAACAGACGGACGGCACGAAGCACGCGGAGGCCTCCTCGAGTTGTTTGGGGATTCCGAAAGAAACTACAGGTTTTCTGGGGACGGCGAAGTCTACACGAAGTTTTCAGGATTGACGTCAATCCGCAACAAGCATCGCGCGCGCCATTCGCTGCAATTCACTCATTCTGCACACGTTATTCACATTCATCGCCTCGTAGTTGGTAGCACCACTACCTTGACGCGAGCGTCTACGCGGCGTAGGCTCCGCCGTATCGTGTCGACCTCCAATGATCCCGGCGACAGCACACAAACGTCGCGTTCTCGATTACTGAATGCCGGAAAGACGCTTTTCGCGAAAAACGGCTACGAGCAAACGTCGACGGCCGCGATCGCGCGCGAAGCAGGATCGTCGGAGTCGCAACTCATTCGCTACTTCGGCGGCAAAGCGGGGTTGCTGGAAGCGGTGTTCAACGACTCATGGTCGTCGCTTGCGTCGGTGTTGAATGAGGCCGTTGAAGGTTCTCAGCACGGCCGCGAAGCGATCCTCCGCATCCTCGGGCTCTTCATTCAAGCCTTCAATCGCGATCACGACGTCGCCTTCCTCTTCCTGTTCGAAGGCCGCCGCATGCGCGCAGGTTCGCAAGCCGTGTCGCTGTCGAAAGGCTTCCTTCACTTCCTGCAGATCATCGACGAGCAAATCACGCGCGGCCAGAACGACGGCTCGTTCCGCCAGGACCTCGACCGCCGCGTGCTCTCCTCCGCAATGCTCGGATGCGCCGAGGGGATGGTGCGCGACCGCGTGATGGCAGAGCGCAACCGCGTCGAGCACGCGCTTACCGATGCGTCGATTCTCCAGACCTTCACCGCGATGGTGAATGGCTTGGCGGCGTAGGCGTTTGTCATCCCGAGCGTGAGCGAGGGATCTGGGGCTCGGGTGGCGGCACGAGGCACGTGATTCGCGCCACCTCCCACCCAGGTCCCTCGCTATGCTCGGGATGACATGGCGGCACCTGTTTCGCGCCGCCCGCTTCCTCGCTACATCGCGTGGCGCCCCATCACTTCGGCCACAACCAGCCGAACGTTCCGGCGGTCAGCAGCGCGAAGATCAAGCCGTCGAGATTGGCTTTGAGCGTCGTCGACAATTTGCGTTGGTACCAGATCGACATCTGCCACAACGCGAGTGAGTAGCCGATGAACGCGGTCGCGCCGGCGAAGCGGAACACTTGCAGGTAATGTGTGCCGGGGCCGAGTGCGCGGCCTGCGATGTACGCGGCGAAGGTGCTGACGACGATGCTGTACACGAACCACAACACGAGACTGCGTCCCATCGCGAACGGCTTGTTCGGCAGCACGGTCAGAACGAGCACCGGGCCGTCGACGAGCTTTTGATCGAACGCCGGCTCGCGCATCTCCGCGGTCGTCATCGCGCGCGGCACCATGTAGTCGCCGGGCGGAATCGCGAACGGACGAATCGCATCGCGCAGCGCATCCTGATTCGGCACGGCCGGATAATCGTTGCGATGCCACAGCGGCAGCATGTGAATGATCGCGCTCGCGATGAACACGAAAACGGCGGAGAGGAGAATGGGAAGCCAGAGAGCGACTAATCCTGTCACGGCAAACCTCCTCGATTGTGTTGGACCGGTTGTCGTGATGATAGCTCCGCGATTACGGAACGCGTGGCATTTCGTTGCGGCACCACTCGCTCCAGCTTCCGACGTAGAGCGACGCGCCATCGAGTCCCGCGGCTTCGAGCGCGAGCAACGTGTGGCACGCCGTGACACCGGAGCCGCAGTGCACGATCAATCGTTCGACTGGTGTGTCGCCGAGGAATTGCTCGTACTGCGCGCGTAGTGAATGCGCGTCTTTGAAGAACCCACCCTCTTCGACGTTCGGCATGAATGGAAGATTCAGCGCGCCGGGGATGTGACCGGCGATCGGATCGATCGGCTCAGTCTCGCCGCGATATCGCTCCGCGCTGCGCACATCGAGCACTTTCCAGTTCGGATCTTTGCGGAGCGCGTCGACGTCATTCATCTCGACGACATTGCGCAACCATCTGGTTGCAGGATATGGAGCGCGCGATTTCGGTTGCGGTTCCGCGATTTCGAGTGGCTCGTTCGCGGCGCGCAATCCACCATCGAGCACAGCGACGTTCTCGTGTCCGATCGCGCGCAGCATCCACCACGCGCGCGCGGCCGCGTTCGCGCCGAGCGTGTCGTCGTAAACGATGACCGTTGTTTCCGGACCGATGCCCCACTCGCCGAGCTGCTTCGTCCACTGCTCGATCGGAGGGAGTGGATGACGTCCACCAATGCGAGGATCGTGAGGTGCGGCGAGCTGGCGATCCGGATCCGCGTGCATGGCACCGGCGATGTGACCGGTTTCGTACTGCGCGCGCGGACGCGCGTCGAGAATCACGGCATCAGGAGGAATGGTGCGGGTGATGGGATACATGCAGTGAATATAAGTGGAGCGGCGGACTCTCAGTCCGCCGGTCATTCAATATTCGGCGGGCTGAGAGCCCGCCGCTCCAC